>CAJAHZ010000385.1 GCA_903939665.1 uncultured Pseudomonadota bacterium
ATGACCATGATCACCCGCGAGGAACTCGGCCAGATTGCCGCCAACGGCGTCTGGAAGCAAAACACCAGCATTGTCCAGATTCTCGGCCTGTGCCCACTGCTCGCGGTAACGACCAATCTGGTCAACGGCGTCATGCTCTCTCTGGCCACCATCGTCGTCATGGCGATCTCCGGCTTTGCCGTCGCCAGCCTGCGCAACTTCATCCCGCATGAGATCCGCATCCCGGTCTTCATCCTGGTCGTCGCCGCGCTGGTCACCGTCATCGACCTGCTGTTCAACGCCAACCTGCATGAACTCTATGTAGTGCTCGGCATTTTCATCCCGCTGATCGTCACCAACTGCATCGTTCTGGCGCGTGTCGAAGCCTTTGCCAACAAGAATCCGCCACTGCAATCGATGTTCGACGGCGTTTTCATGGGGCTCGGCATGCTGTGGACGCTGGCGCTGCTGGGCGGACTGCGCGAGTTGATCGGTGGCGGCACACTGTTTTCTGGAATCGACATGGTCTTTCCCGGGCTGCAGCCTTTGCAACTGCTGCCTGCAGATTATCCGGGCTTCCTGCTCGCCGTACTGCCGCCCGGCGCCTTCATCCTGCTCGGCTGCCTGATTGCGTGGAAGAACTGGATTGAAGCGCGCGCCGCAGCGCGCCAACAAGCCCGTACACCGGCGCCAGCAATCGCCGGATGAACGCCGCCCAGCGCGCCGAGCTGTTCTCGCGACTGCGCGCCGCCAACCCCGCGCCAACCACCGAGCTCGAATACGGCACGACATTCCAGTTGCTGATCGCCGTCATCCTTTCGGCACAGGCGACCGACAAAAGCGTCAATCTCGCCACCCGCAAGCTCTTTGCCGACGCCCCGACGCCACAGGCCATGCTGGCGCTTGGCGAGCAAGGCTTGGCCGAGTACATCAACCGCATCGGCCTCTACCCGACCAAGGCTAAAAACATCATCGCCACCTGCCGGCAGTTAATCGAATGCCACGCAGGCGAAGTACCCCACTCGCGCGAGGCGCTTGAGGCGCTGCCGGGGGTCGGTCGCAAGACGGCCAACGTCGTACTCAACACCGCCTTTGGCGAAGCCAGTATTGCCGTGGATACGCATATCTTTCGCGTCGCCAACCGGACCAAACTGGCACCGGGCAAGACACCGCTCGCAGTCGAACTCAAACTGCTAAAATCGGTACCCGAAGAATACAAGCGGGATGCCCACCACTGGCTGATCCTGCACGGACGCTACGTTTGCAAGGCGCGCAGACCCGAATGCTGGCACTGCATCATCGCCGACCTCTGTGCGTACAAAGAAAAAAGCGAACTCTATAAGGCTCCGCCTCGATGACCGTCGCCACCGCCCTCGTTTCAGGAAACGATCCGCTGCCGCAACTCGCCGAACAAGCGGTCAGCGAGGCACTTGAAAAGGCGGGCCTGACGCACGCCAATGGCGTGTTGCTCTTCCTGACGCCCGACTTCGCCCGCCATGCCCAGCACAGCGTCACGGCGGTCGCCCGAGCGGCAAAGTGCACCCAGGTTGCCGGGGGCATCGCAGCGGGTGTATTCACCGAATCAGGCTGGGTGCTCGACCGGCCGGCCGCAGCCGTCATGCTGTTTGGCCGCGGCCTGTCGATTGGCCACCCCGAGTTATCCGGCACGCTTCGCGAACCGGTGCTGAGCTACACCGGCAGCGCCTTTCCAAACGACTGGAGCGAGGCCGGCGCACGGTTTGGCGGCAGCTTCACCGGAACCGTCGGTTACGCCGACCCGGTCGCCTGGCAGCAGAGCCGTCTGGCCGAACAGCAACGCTGCAGCGTGCAACTGCTCAATGCACATACAAGCATCGGCGTTTCCA
>CAJAHZ010000386.1 GCA_903939665.1 uncultured Pseudomonadota bacterium
CGCCGGCCGCCTAGGCGAGCGTGGTGCGGTCGGCGTAGCCGGAGGGCGAAAAGGGGTCTTGCGGGTTTTATTGGGCATCTGCCAGTTCCAGCGTTTGATTCAGTTGTTCGAGCGGCGGCAATTCGGTCACACTACGCAAGCCGAGATCGTCGAGAAATTTTTTGGTGGTGGCCAGCAAAGCCGGGCGGCCCGGCGTATCACGATGGCCGACCACGTCGACCCAGCCACGCTCTTCAAGCACCTTGATGATTTGAGTGGCCACCGTTACACCGCGAATATCCTCGATGTCACCCCGCGTGACCGGCTGGCGGTAAGCGATGATGGCCAGCGTTTCCAACACGGCACGCGAGTATTTCGGCGGTGTTTCAGGGTTGAGCCGCTCCAGGTACGGCAGATATTCGGCGCGCGTACGGAACCGCCAGCCGCTGGCCAGCTGCATCAACTCTGCGGGGCGCCCGACCCAGTCTTCACGCAACTCGTCAAGCAATACCCGCATCACATCATTGCTGATTTCCTGAGTAAAGACCTTCTTCAGATCGGCGACCGAAAGCGGCTGCTGCGCAGTCAATAGCACCGCCTCAAGGATGCGCTTCATCTCGCCGGTATCGCCAGGCATGGTCGCCGGCATCGCGGGCAATTCGCTTGACGACTCGACCGGCGAGTTATTCAACGGATTCGGATTTGACTCGGCCATCAGCCAACCTCACATAAATCGGGGCGAACGTCTCCGCCTGCGTTATTTCGAGCAGATGCTCTCGCGCGAGTTCAAGCATCGCCAGGAAATGCACCACGAGCACCGATGCGCCCAGTGTCGCATCGAACATATCGACAAACTCGACGAAACCACCCGCATCGCGCAAATGGCGCAGGATCAGACCCATATGCTCGCGCACCGACAACTCTTCGCGCTGGATATGATGATGCGTGTGCAGCCTGGCCTGACGCAGGATCGCCGACCAGGCATCTTTCAGATCGTCGACGCTGACTTCCGGCAAGCGCTGCAACATCGACTTTTCGACCCAGATCTCAACCCAGTCGAAGTCACGCTCAGCCTGCGGCATCTCATTCAAACGATGCGCCGAGAGTTTCATCTGCTCGTATTCGATCAAACGGCGCACCAACTCGGCGCGCGGGTCCTCGACCTCTTCACCCGCAGCCACTTTCGCCCGCGGCAGCAACATGCGCGACTTGATCTCGATCAGCATCGCCGCCATCACCAGATAGTCGGCCGCCAGTTCAAGATTATGCGTGCGCATCGCCTCAACGTAGGTCAGATACTGCACGGTGAGCGGCGCCATCGGAATGTCGAGAACATTCACGTTGGCCTTGCGAATCAAGTAAAGCAGCAGATCGAGCGGCCCTTCAAAGGCATCGAGCATGACCGCCATCGCATCCGGCGGGATGTACAGATCAAGCGGCATCTGTGCCATCGGCTGGCCATAGATCATTGCGACCGCGTCCGTGCTTGGTAGCGGAGCGGCGGGCTGATCTATGGTTGCAGTATCGGTCATCGTATCAATAGCCTGAGCAGGCGCTCAGCTGTAATTCAGACCCATCGCTTCGCGGACGTCGCGCATGGTTTCCTGGGCCAGTTTGCGCGCCTTTTCGTTGCCGTCGGCAATGATGTTGCGCACCAGCGTCGGGTCGTCGAGATAAACCTGGGCGCGCTCACGCATCGGCGCCTGCTCCCTGAGGATGCTGTCAATCACCGGCTGCTTGCATTCCAGGCAGCCGAAACTCGCGCTGCGACAGCCTTTTTGCGCCCAGTCCTTGCAG
>CAJAHZ010000387.1 GCA_903939665.1 uncultured Pseudomonadota bacterium
CCGCTCGCTGTTGGCCAGATCGGTCGTGCGCTCGGCGACCTTGGCTTCAAGTCCGGCGTAAGCACTGCGCAGGCGATCCTCGCTGGCCACCAGCAGACCGGCTGCCCGCTGCTCGCGCGAATAGATCAGGGAGCCCAGCAGGCCGAGCAACAGGATCGGCAAGGCCAGCGTAAAAACCATCGGATTGCCGGCCAGATACGATTTCAGGCCGGTGCCGGCGGGGGTCAGCGCAATGATTTTCCATTCGCCGCTGCGCAAGAAACGGGTATGGGAAAAAACCTGCTGGCCATCAATGACAACACTTTCCGCGCCTTCTTTTTGGGTCACGGCGGCAAGCATGGCCGGCGCCTGATCGATCCGCGACTGCAGCAGGCCGGAAGCAAAAACCGGTCGGCCCTGCCGGTCAAGAATGACGAGGCTGTGCGGACTGCTCGCCCGGCTGTCGGGACGCGCCTCCCACAGACGCCTGAACTGCTCAAGCCGGATCGTGACACCGATCACGCCGGCAAAACCGCCATCGTTTTGCCGCAGGGGGATCGCCACGCCGACGATCAGTTCACCCGAGACCGGACCGACATGCGGGTCCATGATGTAGTCGTTCTGGCCACCGGCAAGCGCCTTGAAGAACGGCAGATTTTGCACGTTGGGCGGGTTTGCTCGATCGAAGGCTCGTGACGAGGCGAAGATGTTGCCGTGGCGATCGGTCGCTGCAAAATTGACGGCTTCGGGAAAACGGACGAGCAGCCTCGGGAAAAACTCCTGGCAAATCGCCTTGTCGAGCGAGTGAATGCAGTGGCTTTCAGCGATCGTCCCAAGCGCCGTCTGATAGCCGGAAAACAGCTTGTCGATGCGGGTCAGCGTGCTCTCCGCGTAAGCATCGAGGCTGCGCTCGATCTCGCTTTGCCGGGACTCAAAATCGTTCTTGACGATGAGCCCGACATAAACGAGGGCCATCCCGACGATAGCCAGCAAGGCGGGAAGCAATCCTTTGCCCAGATGCTGGCGCTTGCTCATCACCTAAGCCTCTTGCCCGGTTTGCGGCAAGCCGGCAGCGCTGGCCGGCAACGGCTCAAGGCGGGCAAGAACCGCCTTGATCTCGACGCTCGTTTGCTTGACGATTTCTTCCACTTTGTCGAGCAGTTCGTCAGCCGGCTCGGCGGCCCGCAAGGTGGTTTCCAGTGCCGAAACGACGGGGTGCAGTTCGCTCATGCCGAGCATGCCGACGCGCCCCTTGAAGGCATGCGCCACGCGACTGGCGGCCTCCGACGTGCTGCTGCCGAGCAACTGCCTGATTTCCGCCACCGTCGCCGGCCCCTCTTCGACAAAAAGATTCAGCCAGCTCAGATAACGCTCTTCCTTGCCGCCAAAGCGCCCGATACCGGTCGCCGTATCGATGTTGACCAGCGCTGCCAGACGACCGTCGGCGACCGAGGGCCTGACCGGTTTGATTTCTGCTGGCGCCGGGCCTTGTTTCACCCGCTTCTCAACGGGAATCCATTGGGCCAGCGTGCGGTAGAAACCGGCGTTGTCGAAAGGCTTGCCAATATGGTCGTTCATGCCGGCACGCTTGCTGATTTCCTTCTCGTGCGCCATGGTGTGCGCGGTCATGGCGATAACCGGCAGCTCATTGAAGCCGGCCCGGCCACGCAACGCCCGAGTCGCCGTGAGACCGTCCATGATCGGCATCTGGATATCCATCAGCACCAGATCGAAAGCATCGGCACCGGCTTCGTCGAGCAGATCGAGCGCCTCCTGGCCGTTGGTGGCCTCGCGCGGGACGATGCCGACGACGTCGAGCAGGGCCTCGACGATTTCGCGGTTGAGCGGCTGGTCGTCAACGACCAGAATGCGGACATCGCGGTAACGCAGCAGCGAGGCATCCTCTCTCCCGGCGCCTCGACCGCCGGCAAATCTTCGGCGCTGCCAAGCGCCAGCCAGAGCGTGACGCAAAAAATGCTGCCCTGCCCCTCGCGGCTGCTGACACGAATATCACCGCCCATCTTTTCAGCCAGCAACTTGCAGATAGACAGACCCAGGCCCGTACCGCCGAATTTGCGCGTCATGCTTGCATCGGCCTGAACGAAGGGCTTGAACAACAGGGCGATCGCCTCTTCCGACAAGCCAACGCCGGTGTCCTCGATTTCAATGGCGAGGCAGATGCGCGATGTTTCGCTGGCACGCACGCCAACCCGAATCGTGATTTGGCCGGCGAGCGTAAACTTGATGGCGTTGCCGATCAGGTTGAGCAAGATCTGTTCGAAGCGCAACGGATCGCCGACCAGAATATCCGGCACGGCTTGGTCGACCTGCTCGACCAGCCGCAAGCCTTTTTCAAGCGTCTTGTGGCGAAGAACGGAGGTGCTGTTGCCGATCAACTTGCGCAGACTGAAGGTGATCCGCTCAAACTCCATACGCCCGGCCGCGATTTTCGACAGATCAAGCAGGTCGTTGATGAGCAAGGACAGCGTCTTGCCGGCGTTGGTCACCTTGTCGAGATAGTCTTGCTGGCGCGCATCGCTGCTGATGCGCCGGGCCATCTCCGAAAGACCGATCACGGCATTGAGCGGCGTGCGCAGTTCGTGGCTGATGTTGGCGAGGAA
>CAJAHZ010000388.1 GCA_903939665.1 uncultured Pseudomonadota bacterium
CCGCTTTATGGGCTTCGCTTATAATTATTTTCGTCGTTGCAGTCCGAGTCGATCTTAATATTTAACCAAGGAGCTCCACATGGCTACCACCAAGAAAAAAGGCAAAGGCAAAGGCAAGAAGTAAGCAGCCTGCCTGATGCAGAAAAAAGCAGACCAAGGTCTGCTTTTTTCATTTTGTGCACCTTGTTTGCGCCTGGTCGCGTCATCGGCCGCCGCTGGCGATCAACGCGCGGTCTGCCTTTTTGGCACAATGGCGTTCCTGCCGCTTCGACCGTATCGCATCGCCCATGCCCGCTCCCGCTTCAACGGTATTCCAGCCCCGAGACTTCCTGCGCTTTCTGGTCGGCCCGGCGATTTTCGCCATGTTTGGCCTGATCGTCGTGCAGGAGCTGTTCGGCGCCGCAACCACCTGGCTGGTCATCCGCATCGCGCGGGATATTGCCGACGAGCACGTCTCGGCGGGCGGTTTCGTCTGGATCATATTTACGCAGACGTCCTCCTATCTGGCCGGCGCGGCCAGCTGGATCTTCGCCGAACGCGCCGGCTTCGGCGCCTATGGCCGCTACATGCTGCATTTTGCCCGGCAAAACCGCTTCCAGACCGCCTTGCTGTCCGACACGGCCGCCCGCGAGCAGGCCGAGCCTTTTCTGACCAGCGAAACCTTTCATATCTGTTTCGACCTGATGTACGACCTGCAATTTCATCTGCGCCTGTTCTTTCAGCTGCTGTTCAATGCGGCCGTGCTCGGCATTGAAATCGACGCCGGTTTGCCGCTCTCCTTTGCCGCCGCCTTCGTCATTCTGGTGACGCTGCAGTGGACGCTGCGCAAGCCTCTGGCGGCAGCCTACCTGCAAAACCAGCGCATGACGAACCGCATGACGGCGCGCACCTATAACGCCTGGGACAATGTCTTCAGCGGCAACCGCTACAACTTCGCCCTCTGGCACCGTGATTTTCGCGGCCGCCTGAGTGCGGCGCTGGCGGCGCAGATCCGGGCGATTCTCGCGCGCGAGGGCTGGAGCGCGATCAGCGGCGTCATCGCGCTGGTGCTCGTGCTGTCGACCACCGCCTGGGTGGCGGTCCAGGATGCCGGCAACACGGCGCTGCTGATCGGCCTGGCCGCCACGCTGCCGCGACAGATCGAGATGACGCTCGACATGCATCAGCTGACCGCCGGGTTTAATGACCTGCTCGCCGTGTGGACGCGCATCAAGGGCGTTTGTGAGCACATTCATCCGCTGCCCGATGCCGGCTTTGTCGAACGCATCGGATTCGGGAACATTGTGCTGCGGGAAGGTGGCGCGGCGCGCAGCTGCTCTTCGCTGGCCGATGCCGTGCAGCAGGTGCGGTCGGCGCCGACCGGCCTCGTCGCGGTGCGCGGCGGCAACGGGGTCGGCAAATCGACGCTGCTCGCCGCCCTCAAGGCGCAGCTGCGCGGGCAGGCCTATTACTGGCCGGCGCATGACCGCCTGGCTTTTCGCTTCAACTCGCCCGGCGCAGCGCAGATCGTCAATGGCGCCGCGCCGTCTGCAACAAGGGTCGAGGCAGAGGATGCAGAAGATGCGGAGGCGATCAGTGCCGAGGAAGAGGCCGAGGAGAAAAAGGGCTATTCCTCAGGCGAGCGGCAATTGCAGGTCTTGCGCGAGATCGTGGCCCATACGGCTTATCCGGTTTATCTGCTCGACGAGTGGGACGCCAATCTCGATGCGGCAAACCGCGCCGCCGCCGGTGCGCTGGTGGCGGCATTGGCGCAGCGCGCGCGGGTCGTCGAAATCTCGCACCGCGACGCCGCCTGATCTGCCCGGCGGGGGCTGCGGTTAACTGCTTTTCGACTCAAGCAGCCGGATCAGCGTGTGCAGGACGCGATTGACGGGGGTGTCGATGCCCAGCGCGGCGCCCCGGCGGAGCACGTAGCCGTTGAGGTGGTCGATTTCGCTGCGCTTGCCGCGCGCCAGATCCTGGGCGGTCGACGAGATCTGCAGGGGCATGGTACGCGCGATGTGCGCGACGGCTTCTTCGATGTCGCCGGGCAGCACGACGCCTTCGCCCCGAGCCACGGCGAGACACTCCTGCAACACGTCCTGCATCACGCGCGGCACGCCTTCCCCCTGCACCAGACGGCCATAGGGATGTTGCGTGATCGCGGACAGGGCGTTGTAGACGCAATTGATGATCAGCTTGGACCAGAGTGCGCCGGCGACATTGTCGGCAATCTGCACCGGCACGCCGGCCTCGGCAAACAGCGTCGCCAGGCCCGCGCTGGCGGGCGAGGGCCCGATGACCAGCTCGCCCCGGCCGTGGTGTTTGACATGGCCGGGGCCGGCCATCTCGACCGCAACGTAAACCACCGCCGGGGCGACCTCACGGAGCAGCCGCGCTTGCAGCCGTCCGGCGTTGTCGACGCCGTTTTGCAAGCTCAGCACGATTGCATCGGGATCCAGGTGCGGCGCGATTTCGGCTGCAGCGTCTTCCGTATCGGTGGACTTGACGCAGCAGAGCACGAGCTTCGCATCCCGGACGGAGCGGGCGTCGGTGCTGGCCTGCAGGGGAACGTGCAGGCAGAATGACTGCGTGTCGAGACGCAGTCCGTCCCGACGGACGGCGTCTACATGCGGCTGCCGGCCAATCAGCGTCACGGAATGGCCGGCGCGGGCCAGCATGCCGCCGTAGTAGCAGCCGACCGCGCCGGCACCCATCACTGCAATCTGCATCCCGGGGACTCCTGGGTGCGCGGCCTGCTCAGTGGGTGAGCTGGTACTGCACGAGATAAACCCCCGCGCCGGCGAAATAGCCGACCAGCGCCAAGCCGCTGATCTTCTTGACGTACCAGAAGAAATGGATTTTCTCCAGACCCATGGCGGCGACGCCGGCGGCGGAACCGATGATCAGGATGGAGCCGCCCGTGCCGGCGCAGTACGCCAGAAACTCCCACAGGAAATGGTCCGGCGGATAATCCGTCAGGCTGTACATGCCCATTGAGGCGGCGACCAGCGGTACGTTATCGACAATCGCACTGACGAGGCCGATGATCATGACGATGATGTCCTGGCGGCCGACGGTTTTGTCCAGCCACTGTGCCAGCGAGGTCAGGATGTGCGTGTGTTCGAGCGTCGCCACGGCGAGCAGGATGCCGATGAAGAAGACCAGCGAGCTCATGTCGATCTTGCTCAGGGCGTGCGCCAGCGTCAGGTGCTGCTTGGCATAGTCTTCCTTGTGGCGATGTACCAGATCGCCGACCAGCCAGAGGATGCCGAGGCCGAACATGACGCCCATGAAGGGCGGCAGATGGGTGATGGTCTTGAAGGCCGGCACCGCCACCAGAACGCCCAGCCCCATAAAGAACATCAGGTTGCGCTCGAAGGCGGTGGTTTGCAGCCCGTGGTCGCTATCAACGTGCTGTGGCGATACGACATCGCGGCCGCGCAGGACGTAGGCGGTAATCGCCAGCGGCACGATCATGCTGACCAGCGCGGGCAGCAATACCGCCTTCATGATCGCCAGGCTGGTGATCTGGCCGCCGATCCACAGCATGGTGGTAGTCACGTCGCCAATCGGCGACCAGGCGCCGCCGGCGTTGGCGGCGATGACGATGATGCCGGCAAAGAACAGCCGGTCGTCGTGCTGGTCGAGCAGTTTTCGCATCAGCGAAATCATCACGATGGTGGTTGTCAGGTTATCGAGGATTGAGCTGAGGAAAAAGGTCACGAATCCGACCAGCCACATCAGCGAGGAGAGCTTGGTCGTTTTGATCCGCGTCGTGATTACTTCAAAGCCGTTGTGCGCATCCACCACTTCGACAATGGTCATTGCCCCCATCAGGAAGAAGACAATCTGTGCCGTCGCCATCAGCGATTCGCCAAGCTGATGGCTCACCAGCGGGGCGTCGCCGGTCGACACAGCGTAGATCGTCCAGAGCAGACCGGCGCCGATCAGCGCGGAGGCCGACTTGTTGATCTTGAGCGGGTGCTCCAGCGCAATGGCCGCATAGGCAATGACAAAAATGACGATCAGCACGGTCAGCATGGTGCGTGCCCCGCTGTCGATCGGCAAGGGCTAAACGCATTAAATGCGTGCAGTTTCATGTTGTCTCCTGGGTTTTTTTACGGTGCTGACGCACCCGGTTGGTTTTGTGGGGAGAATTATAGCGGGGTTGTCGATTGCCGCGCTTTCTTCGTTTTCAGGCATCGGGCATGGCGTCCCGCACTTCGAACAAGGTATGCTTCGACGGATGCCCGGAACCCTCCAATCCCTCCTGTTGCTGCTCGGCGCCGCCGTTTTTGCGGTAGCGCTGGCGCGCCGTGTCGGTCTGCCGTCGATGCTCGCCTATCTGGCGGTCGGTATGGCGGTCGGGCCGCACGGCATCGCTTTCTTCGCCGAAAACGAGCAGATTTCGGCTTTCGCGGAATTCGGCATCGTCTTTCTGATGTTCTCGGTCGGCCTCGAGTTCAGCTTGGCGCGACTGAAGGCCATGCGACGACTGGTGTTCGGTTTTGGCGGCGGGCAGGTGCTGCTGACCCTGGCCGGCGCGACAGCCGTGACGATGCTCTATTTCGGGCAGGACTGGCGGATTGGCTTCGCCATCGGCGCATCCTGCGCCATGTCGTCCACCGCCATTGTCGGCAAACTGCTGGCCGAGCGCCTTGAGCTGCATTCGCTGGCCGGGCGGCAGACGATGGCCGTGTTGCTTTTTCAGGATCTCGCGGTGGTGCCTTTTCTGATCATCCTGCCGGCCTTGTCGGGGAGTTCGGGTGATCTTGCCTCGCTGTTGTCGCGAGCCGCCGTGGAGGCCGCGGGTGTGCTGGCGCTGATGATTTTCTTCGGGCAGAAGGTGATGCGTCGCTGGTTTGACGCCGTGGCGCAGCGCAAGTCGTCTGAACTGTTCATGCTCAACGTCTTGCTGGTCGTCGTGGGCCTGTCGTGGCTGACTTCGGCGTTCGGCCTGTCGCTGGCCTTGGGCGCCTTTGTCGGCGGCATGCTGATCTCGGAGACGCCTTACCGGCATCAGGTGGCGGCCGATATCCGGCCGTTTCACGATGTCCTGCTCGGGCTGTTTTTCGTGACGGTCGGGATGATGCTCAATCTTGCTTATGTGTTGCGCTACTTTCCTTCCGTGTTGCTGGCCCTGGCGATGCTGGTGCTCGCCAAGGGGGCCTTGGTGATGCTGCTGACGCGGGTCATGCGCAACACGCTGGAAGTCAGCCTGCGCACCTCGGTGCAACTGGCGCAGGGCGGCGAGTTCGGCCTTGTTCTGCTGCAACTGGCGAGCGATGGCGGCCTGCTTCCGGCGGATATTTTTCAGGTGACGATGGCGGCTGTCCTGCTGTCAATGTTTGTTGCGCCGCTGCTCATCGCCCGGGTATCGCATCTCGGACGACGGCTTTCGGTCGGTGAATTTGCCCATCGCGCCGAGGTCATCCATGAAGTTGCTGTGCGCAGCATGGACGTCAGCGACCACGTTATTCTCTGCGGCTTCGGGCGGACGGGTCAGAGTCTGGCGCGCTTTCTTGAGCGCGAGCAGATCCCCTTCATCGCGCTCGATATCGATGGCACGCGCATCCGTCAGGCGCAGGAGGCCGGAGAAAACGTGGTGTTCGGCAATGCCGATCGTCGCGAGGTGCTGGTTGCCGCCGGGATCAACCGTGCGCGCGCGGTGGTCGTGACCTATGGTGATCAGCCCTCGGCCGAAAAGGCTCTTCTTGTGGTCACTGCCTTGCGCCCCGGCCTGCCGGTCATTGTCCGGGCGTGCGACGACAGTCAGGTCGAGCACTTGAAGTCGCTGGGCGCCAGCGAGGTGGTCTCCGAAGTGCTCGAAGGCGGCCTGATGCTGGCTACGCAGATGCTGGCCCAGTTGGGCGTGCCGCTCGAGCGGGCGATGGCGCAGGTGCGCGCCCGGCACGCCGAGCGCTACGTTTCACTGCGCGCCTTTTATCGCAGCGAAAGCGATCGGCTGCTCGGGCAGTCCGAGGAGAAACTCGTGCTGGTCGTCGACCCGCAAGCCTATGCGGTCGGCCGCCATCTCGGCGATCTGGCGCTGGGCAGCCAAGGGGTGATTGTCGAGGCGGTGCGGCGGCGCGGCGTGCGCGCCGAGCAGCCTGACGAGACGACGGTGGTGCTGGCCGACGACGTGCTGATTCTGGTAGGTTTGCGTGAAAATTTGAGTGTGGCCGAACGTCTGATCCTCGTCGGCGCGGTTTGAGCGCCGTCTATAATGGCCGCTTTTACTCGACTTTCAGGACGCTGCTGCCATGAAAAAAATGCTCGCCTTACTATTTTTGGCCGCGCTAATGTCCGGCGCCGCAGCCGGTAACGCGGGCGCCGTTGACGAGATCGCCCAGCGTCTGACGGCCATGTCGGTCAGGCAGGACGTGCCTGAAGACGATCCGCGCATCGGCCAGACGCGCAAGCTGCTCGACAAGGCCGTGAAACTGACGCATGAGGAGCCGTTGGCTGTGGCCACCGCTTGTTCGCGCTATGCCGGTCATCTGTTTGACGCGATTCATGAGCGGGCAACGCCGCTCGAACTGCTCGAAGCCTTGACGACTTTCGGCAAGCCCGGCAAGCCGATGAACGAAACCTTGCAGGACTATACGGTCGCCCGCAAATCGGCTGCGGCAAAGAGCCATGCCGAGGCG
>CAJAHZ010000389.1 GCA_903939665.1 uncultured Pseudomonadota bacterium
CATCGAAGCCGACGCCAAAATCCTCATCGTCGCCGACTACGACTGCGACGGCGCCACCGCCTGCGCGGTCGGCATCCGCGCCCTCAGCGCCTTTGGTGCAAGCGTCGATTATCTGGTGCCGAACCGCTTCACCTATGGCTATGGCTTATCGCCCGAAATCGTCGACCTCGCCGCGACGATGAGCCCCGACCTCATCGTCACCGTCGACAACGGCATCGCCAGCATCGAAGGCGTCGCGCGCGCCAACGAGTTGGGCATCGCGACGCTGATCACCGACCACCACCTGCCCGCCGAAACCCTGCCGGCCGCCGAGTGCATCGTCAATCCGAACCAGCCGGGCTGCGACTTCCCGAGCAAGTGCATCGCGGGCGTCGGCGTCATGTTCTATGTGATGCTCGCGCTGCGCGCCGAACTGCGCGAACGTACTTGGTTTAATGACGAACGCAAGGAACCGAACCTCGGCGCGCTGCTCGACCTCGTCGCACTCGGCACGGTGGCCGACGTCGTCAAACTCGACCGCAACAACCGCATCCTCGTCAGCCAGGGCTTGAAGCGCATGCGCGAAGGCAAGCTGACGCCGGGCCTCGCAGCGATCTTCCGCGCTGCCGGGCGCGACCCGAAACAGGCGTCGAGCTTTGACATGGGCTTCATGATCGGTCCGCGCCTCAATGCCGCCGGCCGCCTCTCGGACATGTCGCTCGGCATCGAATGCCTGATCACCGAAGACCCGGCACGCGCCATGAACATTGCACAGCAGCTCGACGCGCTGAACCGAGAACGACGCGAGATCGAGTCAGGCATGCAGGATCAGGCGCTGATCCATCTCGAAAAACTGGAGACCAGCGACGGCGCAGTTGCCGCAGGCGTTGCCTTATTCGACGCCGACTGGCACCAGGGCGTCGTCGGCATTCTCGCCTCGCGCATCAAGGAGAAACTGCACCGTCCGGTGTTCGCCTTTGCGCGTGGCGAGACTGGCAAAATCGGCAACGAAATCAAAGGCTCGGGTCGCTCGATCCCCGGGCTGCATCTGCGCGATGCGCTTGATCTCGTCTCGAAGCGCGCTCCCGGCCTGCTGCTGCGCTTTGGCGGGCACGCCATGGCGGCCGGTGCAACCATGATGGAAGCCGACTTCCCGCGCTTTCGCGAACTCTTCGCGCAGATCGCCGACGAACTTCTGTCGCCCGCTGATCTAACGCGCACGCTGGAAACCGACGGCCCGCTCGAATCAGGCTACATCTCGATCAACACGGCGCGCCTGCTGGAGGCCGAAGTGTGGGGACAGGGCTTCCCGGCGCCAATCTTCGAAGACGAATTCGTTGTCGAAAACCAGCGCATCCTCAAGGAAAAGCACCTGAAAATGCGCCTGCGCAAAGGCGAACAACGGCTCGACGCGATCCAGTTCAACTTCACTGAAGCCCCCGGCAACACCATGCGCGCCGCCTACCGGCTGGCGATCAACGACTACAACGGCGTGCAGACGCCGCAACTGATGATCGAGCATATTGTGGCCAAGGCGGGCTGAGCGGCTGAGCGGCTGAGCGGTCAAGCCAAACAGATAGCTACGCGGCGCGATGCGTCTTGAGCCAGTCGCGCATTGCCTCATTGACCCGCGTCTGCCAACCCTTGCCGCTCGCCTTAAGCGCGGCCAGCACATCCGCGTCAAAGCGAATGGTCGTCGGCACCTTGGTCGGTGATTTCTGCGGGCCGTGCTCACCGCGTTGTTTCTTGAGCGCCACCAGCCCAGCGTGCAAATCAGGCGGCAGCACTTCAGCCGCGGGCCTAAACAGCCGCATATCCTCGGCTGAAAGCACCCTAACCTCGCCGTCGTCATTAACGAGAGGACTGCGTTTGCTCATAATCCTTCACCTCTCTGTGATTGGCTTTGCGAAAACTGATAACCCGAATGCCGTCAGCCATAATGGCAAAACAGAAGACATGTAGCCTGGCTTCAACAAATCCCACGGCAACGAAACGCGGCTCCGGATAAGTCTTGCGAACGTCCTGATGCACCACGGCTGTCTCAAAATCGAAATCAACAACCCGCTCGAACGACAACCCACGCTCACGGATATTCTTCTCGTTCTTGGCAGAATAAAAATCGATTTTTTACATTCATATTGAATGTAAAAATAAATTATCGGTCAAGCAAGCCGATCAAGCGGACTCGCCACGCCGCGCCCGCCGCGATTCAGCACATGGGTGTAAATCATCGTCGTTGAAACATCCGAATGGCCGAGCAACTCCTGCACCGTGCGGATATCGTAGCCGGCTTCGAGCAGGTGCGTGGCAAAAGAGTGGCGCAGTGTGTGCGGCGAAACCTGCTTGACGATGCCAGCCCCCAAGGCAGCCGACTTAACGGCACGCTGGATGCGCTTTTCATCCACATGATGGCGACGCACCGCGCCGCTGCGCGGATCGACCGAATAGCCGGCAGCGGGAAAAACATATTGCCAGCCAAAAGCGCGCTGTGCCGCCGGATACTTGACGGACAAAGCTTCGGGCAACCACACATCGCCTCGTCCTCTGGCCAGATCTTCATCGTGCAGCAACTTGCGGCGGGCAACCTGTAGTTGCAGGGGCTCCACCAACTGTGCTGCAAGCATAGTCACCCTGTCTTTCCCTCCCTTCCCGTCACGGATAATCAACTCGCGGCGCGAGAAATCAACATCCTTGACGCGCAAGCGCAAGCCCTCGAGCAGCCGTAAGCCGCTGCCATAGAGGAGACGTACAATCAGCTTCACCTCGCCGTCATTCAAATGGTCGAACAATGCGGCCGTTTCTTCCTGCGTCAGTACTGTCGGCAGGCGGGCCGGCTTCTTGGCGCGAGTGACATCTTTCAGCCACGGCAACTCAATCTCCAGAACTTCTTTATAGAGAAAGAGCAAGGCGCTCAAAGCCTGATTCTGCGTCGCCGCGCTGACATTGCGCTCGACCGCCAGCGAACTCAGGAAAGCCTCTGCTTCGAGCCGCCCCATCTCGGCGGGATGGCGCCTGCCATGAAAGCGAATATAGCGCTTGATCCATCCAAGATATGCTGTTTCAGTGCGTATGCTATAGTGCTTGACACGCAATCTGGCGCGGACGCGATCAAGCAAACGAGGCGAATCCAGCGACACTTCAACGGCAAGGGAGTTATCAGACATGGCAAGCTCCGAGAAATACAATACTGTATTAATATACAGCACACATCTCCCCTACGCCAGGATATTGGTCAGTCCAATATCCTGTTTACTTCCCGTTTTGTCGTCGACATCACGTTATGCCTTTTCGTAAGTCGCCTCGAAAATGTCTGGTTTGCATGGGTAAAACTCGCCGGCAACGCCTTTTATGATCCAGTCACCTTCTGTCGCTATGTGCTTAACTCGAAGCTCTCCGCTTCCATCTTCAAGCGTTGCAATCTCCGCCTCTGCTTTCGCTTCTGGGCGCCTATCTTTCGAGACTCGCCCAACCTGTCCGAGACAGAAAGAACGGAGTTCATCTACCCCTTCTTTCGTGTACTCAAACCGCATGGCGTCAATCACTACTGGTTTCTTCCTGTACTGTGTCATCGCTTTATTTCTCCGTAATATCCAAAGGCATAACGAATAAGGATAGATCGTGCGCAGCCACGATCTGATCCGTTTGTTGGACGAGCCCGGTCCGGAGCGCTGGGCGCCCCCTCTGCAAATATCTTTTTTGGATCTACCCCGGAAACATGAACTCCGGAGGTCC
>CAJAHZ010000390.1 GCA_903939665.1 uncultured Pseudomonadota bacterium
AGGCCACCCCAGTCAACCTGCCTTTGGGAATTAGCGAAATGGAGGCGATCAAGCAACTCTCCATGACCGGTAACAAAGCGGTGCTGATCATCCTGAACGAATGGAAGGCCGATACTTACAAAAACACCAATCTGCTGTACGACGTTCAAGCGATCATCGTCGACAGCGGCGGAAAAACCCTTTCGAGCAAGAAAAGTTCTGGCGAAGATGACCTCGGAGGCAGCGCTTTCAACCCGCCGGAACATTCACGCAAAGCCGTTCCAATAGCGTTCCGCAAGAAACTGGAAGAACTATTTTCAGCTCCAGAAATTGCCGACAATCTGTAAAACCCAAGGAAAACCCGATGAAACCTCTCAAGTTCGCAGTCCTGATTTTCGCAACGATCCTCTCTTTAAACGCCATCGCCCGTGAAGCCGTCGCTATCGTCAACCACGACAATATCCCAGTCGCCACCAACAGCGGCAAAACGCCTTCTGCCGAGCAGATAAAACAAGCGATCGTGACTGCTGCCGGCACTAAAAGCTGGTCGATCACACCGCAGACCAACGGCCGACTGCTGGCGACGCTCCACGTTCGCGGCAAGCACACCGTAGTGACCGAAATCGCCTACGCCAGCGACAAATATTCGCTGACCTACAAAGACAGCACGGATATGAAGTACGGTGAACGCGACGGTCAGGCAGTGATCCACCCCTTCTACAACAAGTGGGTGCTGGAGTTGAAAGAAGCTATCCGTATCGAACTGCTGAAGCTCTGAACTCCGTTTTCGGCAGATCTCCATTGCGCCGCGTCGTTGTCACCGGCCTCGGCATCGTATCCTGCATCGGCAACGATCTCGATACGGTCGAGCATGCCCTGCGCGAGGGGCGTTCCGGTATACGGTATGTTCCAGAATACGCCGAACTCGGCTTGCGCAGCTGCGTAGCCGGCGTTCCGGACATCAGCAGCGAGCCTTCAGTTGATCGAAAAATTCGCCGCTTCATGGGCGATGCCGCCCTCTATGCTTACCATGCCACGCGCAGGGCGCTCTTGGACGCGGGGCTCGATCGCAAGGCCATTTCAACGCCTCGTGCCGGGTTGATTGTCGGCTCCGGGGTCGGCTCACCTTTCGAGCACAGCACCGCGATCGATATGCTGCGCGCCAAAGGCATCAGTAAGGTGCTGCCCTATGGCGTACCACGCGTCATGGGCAGCACGACATCCGCCTGCCTATCGACGGCCTTCGGTATTCAAGGTGCAAGCTACTCGATGACCTCTGCCTGCGCCACATCGGCTCACTGCATCGGCCATGGCGCCGAGCTGATCCAGTTTGGCAAGCAGGATATCGTAATTGCCGGCGGTGCCGAAGAGTTACGCTGGACATCGACGATGCTCTTTGACGCGATGGGCGCGCTATCCACCGCCTTCAATGACGCAACCGCTTCACGTCCCTACGACATCCAACGCGATGGTTTCGTGATCGCCGGTGGCGCGGGCATACTCGTACTTGAGGAACTCGAACACGCCCGCCGACGCGGCGCCCATATTTATGCGGAAGTTGTCGGCTACGGCGCGTGTTCGGACGGTCTGGATATGGTCACGCCATCGCCCGATGGGGCGGCCCGTGCGATGCGTCTAGCACTATCCGAAGCCGGCGGCAAGGTCGATTACATCAATACCCACGCAACCTCGACGAAGCTTGGTGACGTCGGTGAACTTGCTGCAATTGGCGAAGTATTCGGCAATGCGTTTGGCAATTGCATGCCACTAATTTCGTCGACCAAGGGCATCACCGGCCACCCCATTGCGGCCGCTGCCGCGCATGAAGCGGTGTACTCGCTGCTGATGCTCGAACATGAATTCATTGCCGGCTGCACCAACCTTGAACAACCTGAGCCGGCATGCGCCGGGCTGCCAGTTCTTCGCCAGAGCATCGATCAGCGCATTGACACCTTCATGTCAAACAGCTTCGGTTTCGGCGGCACCAATGCGAGCCTCATTTTCCGCCGACTGTACAGCTAACTCACACTTTCATTTCATCGCCAAGAGGAACAACTGCCATGAACAGACAACTCGCGATCGGCATCTTTGTCATCGCCCTGCAGACCACAGACAACGCTGTCGCGCGCGACGATCACAAGATGTACCCGATCGCAGATGCCCTGCAAACGCAAGCCGCCAAAGACAAACTCGATCCAGCAATCAAGCTTTACTTTGGCACCCAGAAACATCCCACAGTGACGAAGGAACTTGGCGAATGGAAAACCAACAAGAAGACCAACGGTTTTAACAAATCGGACAAGGAAGCGTGCGAGTGGGTTTTCCTCAGCGCTGTGCTCGAAATGCAGGAACGGGCGCAGAAGGAAGGCGGCAACGCGGTGGTCAACATCAAGAGCAACTACAAAAACATCGAGCGCAGCAGCGAAAAAGAATACATGTGCGGCAGCGGTGCACTGATGTCGGGCGTGGCGCTCAAGGGCAAGGTTGTCAAGCTGTCCAGGTAAACTGACCGACCAACCTTAGCGCGGTTTGATCGCCACCGCATTGACCAGCGTCTCTTCGCGCTTTTTCGGAACAGGCAGGCCAATCCACTCGAAAAAACCAATATCCCGCCGGCTCCACCAGAGATAAGGCATGGAAATACGCTCGTCGGGCAGATAGAAACCGGCTCCACGAATCATCGCGAGATACTCACCGGCCGTTTTCTGAATCTCCATCGGATGACGGAAAAGTAGCCTGATTGGCAGAGAGTGGATATAGCGCCGCGTCGACTCGGCAAACAGCAAGACACCGCCCGGTTTCAGGATGCGGAAGAACTCCGCAATGGCTGCCTCCTGTTCGACAATATGGTGAAAGGTCTGATGGCAATAGACGAGATCGAATTCGGCATCCGGAAGATCCATGCGCGCAGCATTTGCGGCATGAAGACGAACCTCACACGAACAGCCCTTCGCAGCCTCGCCCGCACGTTCAAACAAACCAGGATCAGCGTCTAGGCCAAGAATAAAACCGGGGGAAAAACGCTTTTGCAGTTCCGCAAACGAATGACCAAACCCACAACCAACATCGATGATTTTCGAATATACAGAAACATCTTTTGGCATCAGGCGCTGCATGTCATTGAGCGCGCGTCCCAGGACATGCGTTTTCCAGGTAGCCGACTTCAGGAACCAATTTCCGAATCGGGTTTCTTCAACGAATGGTGAATTTGAAATCATTTAATATGCCAGTGGTGCCCGGTAAGCTTATTGAGTGATAGCTACAAAGCCAATGTTGACGAAGATCTTCGGCTTTCTTTGGAAACAACAAAACTCAGCAGGTATTTTTACAATCCGCGTTTAACTCACTAACAACGTTTTTATTGGCGACGGTTAATCTGCAGCGATGCGCTGAGAACCGGCTTTCAGAGAAAGCTGGTCTGATCATGGCGTCACCGGGA
>CAJAHZ010000391.1 GCA_903939665.1 uncultured Pseudomonadota bacterium
GCCATGCAGTCGCCTTCGATTTCATACTGGTTGTACTCGGCGTCCATGAAAACGTACATCGGGTCGCCGAAGTACGAGTAGGTCACTTCCTTGCGCTCAAGCTGAACGACATCGAACTTGTCATCGGCGCGATAGACGGTCTCGCTGGGTGAGCCGGTCAGAAGATTCTTCATCTTCATCTTGACGACCGACGCGTTGCGGCCGGATTTGCTGTATTCAGCCTTGAGGACAACCATCGGATCGTTGCCGACCATAAACACGTTGCCTACGCGAAGTTCCTGTGCGGTTTTCATAGTGCGTTCCGGTAATAGCGGGGAAAAGTTAGCCGCGGATTATAGCTTGGATTGGCAAAAACGCACCAGACTACTCGATAAATCTTCCTGCAATGCCAGCTTTTTTTCCCAGCGTCTGGCATGGCTGTTCAGATCATCCAGACGGGCGATAAATTCTTTCCAGTGCCCGGGCTCCAGACACCCGCCGTTCCATGCATGCCAGAATGCACGAACAGCAGCACTTGCAGCTTCCGACAGTTCGTCACAATAAATATCGAGGAAAGCGTCCAGCTTGACCAGGTGAGCGTTTTCCTGTTGCGGATAGATGTGCCAGACCATGGGCTTTGCTGCCCACTGGGCACGAACAAACGAATCCTCACCGCGCACGAAGTTGAGGTCGCAAGCCCAGAGCAAGGTGTCGTAAAGGCTCTGTTCCACAAAGGGAATAACGCGAAGTTCAAGCGCCCCGCGCTGTACAACATCGCCAACCTTGAGAGGCGCGCCACAGAAAGCCTCAACAAGCGGAAGAGCACGGGATGCTGGAAGCAGGCAGCTAACCGGCAGCGGCGAGTCTTGCCAAGCTTGCAGCAACCCGCTGATGGCCGGGTTTTCGTAAGCAAACAGCGAAACCGTCAGGGCGTTGGCAGGTGGTCTCGGCAGGCCAAGTTCGCGCCAGAATGCCGTCTGCAAGCCATCATCCCTCGCGAAGCCATCCCTTCGCAAAAGCAGGTCATGCTCCCGTAGCAGCCCGCCGGTATTGGCAGAAAACCCGGGGAAATAGAAATATTTGATCAACGGCAAGCGCGGATGGGGCGAACTTAGCGCGTGACAACCAGCCACCCAGCTTTCAGCGCTCAGGTACTCAAGGTTGATCCACACCGGCTGCGGTTTGCGCTGCGCCATGGCGACGATAAAACTCTCGGAAAGGGGGCAGCCAAAGGCTTCGATCACGACATCGCCGGGCGCGAGTTCGGGAAAGCCTGGCGCCCAATGCCTGACCTCCACCCCGTCGATCTGCTGAACAGCGCGCTGTGGATCGATTTGCGGGCAAAGCGGCTGAAACGACTGCAGATCATCAACCCACAAACGAACGTCTAACGGGTGCTCCGTAACGAGCTGGCGCGCCAGCCGCCAGCAGACGCCAATGTCGCCGTAGTTGTCGATAACCTTACAGAAAATATCCCATTGGGGAGCGTGTGCAGCAGGCATGGAGGGCGCAGGCGGGCGTGATAACATCGGAGCCGACATCCTACCCTAGTGCCAGCACTTCAGTTTACGGTGCCGACCGACGAATCAAGAATGAACAAAGCGTTCGACGCCAAACCCCTGCTCGCCACTCTGACCGAATTGCCGGGTGTCTATCGCATGCTTGATGCCGCCGACAAGGTGCTTTATGTCGGCAAGGCGAAGAACCTCAAGAAACGTGTCGCCTCCTATTTTCGAGACAGTCATCCAAGCCCGCGCATCGCGCTGATGGTCGCGCAAATCGCCCGGGTCGAAACGACAGTGACGCGCTCCGAAGCGGAGGCGCTGCTGCTCGAAAACAATCTGATCAAGAGCCTGTCGCCGCGCTACAACATTCTTTTTCGTGACGACAAATCCTATCCCTACATCGTACTGACGCGCGACGACTTTCCTCGCCTTGCTTTTTTCCGTGGCACTACCGACAAGCGCGCCGATTATTTCGGGCCATTTCCATCGTCGGTGGCCGTGCGTGAAAGCGTGCATCTTTTACAGAAGATGTTTCGGCTACGCACTTGTGAGAACTCGGTGTTCAATCACCGGTCGCGCCCGTGCCTGCTCTACCAGATCAAGCGCTGCTCGGCGCCGTGCGTCGGTCTGATCCAGCCTGAGGCCTATGCCCAAGACGTGCAGATGGCATCCATGTTCCTGCAAGGTCGCCAGCAGGAGGTGATCGGGCGATTGAGTGCGGCGATGGATCGGGCGGCAAACGACCTCGCCTTCGAACAGGCAGCGCTGTATCGCGACCAGATCCAGTCTCTGCGCCAGGTGCAGGACAAACAGTACGTCGAAAGCAGCAAGGGCGAGGACGTTGATATTGTTGCTGCAGTGGAGGAGGGCGGCATGCTCTGCGTCAATCTCGCCATGGTGCGCGGTGGCCGTCATCTTGGCGACAAGGCGCAATTTCCAAGCAATTCGGCTGATTCGACGGCGATCGAGGCATTAACGGCATTCCTGCACCAGCACTATCTGACGCACCCGATACCAACCCGAATTTTTGTCAATTGCTCGCTGCCAGACGATGAGGTGGCCGACGTCCTCAGTGAGCTGGCAGGGCGTCCGGTGCAAGTCGGCGAGCCAAGACTCACCATGCAGCGCATCTGGGTTGAGATGGCCGAACAGAACGGTAAGCTGGCCATCAGCGCGCGGCGCAACATGCTGTCACTGCAGGGCAAGCGAATCGAAGCGCTTTGCCAGGTGCTCGCCCTCGAAGTCGACGAAGAAAAAGAGCCGCGCATTGAGTGTTTTGACATCAGCCATACACAAGGCGAGGCCACCGTCGCCTCTTGTGTGGTCTATCAGGGCAGCGGCATGCGCAAATCGGAATATCGCCGCTTCAACATCAAGGATATCCAGCCAGGCGACGACTACGCCGCGATTCGGCAGGCGGTGCTGCGCCGCTACGAGAAAATCGCCTCGGGAGAAGGCGTCGTACCCACCCTGATCCTGATCGATGGCGGCAAAGGGCAGGTCAGTTCGGCTGCTTCGGCGCTTGAGGAGCTTGGTCTGGCGCACTTGCCGATGATCGGCGTTGCCAAGGGCGAGGCACGCAAGCCGGGGCTGGAAAGCTTAATTTTCCCGGATGGCCGCGAACCGTTACAATTGGCTCCGGAACATCCTGCGCTGCATCTGATCCAGGAAATTCGCGATGAAGCGCATCGTTTCGCGATTTCTGGGCATCGAGCGCAACGCGGCAAAGCACGAAGAACTTCGACGCTGGAAGAGATTGGTGGCATCGGGCCAAAACGGCGCAAAGCGCTGATTTCGCACTTTGGCGGCCTGCAGGGCATCTCGAATGCCGGGGTGGATCAACTGACCGCAGTTCCGGGCATCAGCCGGGAGCTGGCCGAAAAAATTTACGCGGCTTTGCATTGATGCCATTGAATATACCGATTCTTCTGACCTGGCTGCGGATCGTCCTGATCCCGCTGATGATCGCCGTTTATTACGTTCCGGAATCCTGGGTTCACGGGGTAGGGCGCGACCTGGCAGCGACCCTGATTTTTACGGTAGCCGCCGTGACCGATTGGCTCGACGGCTATCTGGCGCGGCGCTGGAACCAGACCTCGGCTTTCGGCGCATTTCTTGACCCGGTGGCCGACAAACTGATGGTCGCCGCAGCGCTGATCATGCTCGTCCAGTTGGGCCGCCTTGACGCGATCCTGGCGGCCATTATTATTGGCCGAGAAATCACGATTTCTGCCTTGCGTGAGTGGATGGCCCAGATCGGCGCACACAAGAGCGTCGCCGTTTCGATGATCGGCAAGATCAAGACCACCGCACAAATGATTGCTATCCCACTGTTACTCTACCGGGCGCCGATCGGCAGCTTTAGCGTGCAGGAAGCGGGAACCTGGCTGATTTATGTCGCTGCCGTCCTGACGCTCTGGTCGATGGGCTATTACATGCGTATGGCGTGGCCGCATCTGATTGAAGCTGACAGAAAGCGCTAGTCTTTAACAAACGATGGCGAAAATGTTGACAGGTCTGGCCAAGTCTTTATAATGCGCACTCGTTTCACGCGGGAGTAGCTCAGTTGGTAGAGCGATACCTTGCCAAGGTATAGGTCGAGAGTTCGAGACTCTTCTCCCGCTCCA
>CAJAHZ010000392.1 GCA_903939665.1 uncultured Pseudomonadota bacterium
GCCGAGATGCCGCAATCTGCACCCAGCGCCGCCAGATTCAGCAATTGTCCGGAGCGCGCCGCGCACATCCGCACAAAACGCTGGAACTGTGACAAATCACGCACGGCAATGATCTGCCGAACGTCGCGCTCCAGATAGGTGGCTACATAGTTCGGAAACCAGTCGGTGGCCGCCAAATCGCGCTGATAAATTGCCGGATAGCCGCCGTTCAGCAACAATCGGTCGAGCGTTGGTGGCAGGCAGGCGCCCTCCTGCATCTCGGCCAAAGACAAGGGCAGGAGTTCCACTCGCCCAATCCGGCCAGCCAGCGATTGGTTCATACCGGCAATCAGATCAAACTGGGCCGATCCGGTCAGTACAAACTGCCCCATGACCGGTCGTTCATCAACCAGCCCCTGCAACCATGACAACAAGCCCGGACAACGCTGTACCTCATCCAGAATCGCCCCCTCGGGAAAGCGCGCCAGGAAGCGCTTGGGGTCATGCTCGGCAAAATCCCGTTCGTCCGGATTTTCCAGAGAGACATAAGGTTTGTCGGAAAAACAGGCACGGGCCAGCGTCGTCTTGCCGGACTGGCGCGGCCCGGTCAAAGCCAGCACCGGGAATCCCCGGGCTAAACGTTCCAGCGTGACACGGGCTTGACGTGGGTACATAAACACCTCGTTATTGCAGATCGAAAGTTGAAGTTTCGATCTGCAATATTAGCAGAGACAGCGTCATCTGCTGATGACAAACCGTTTTAGTTTGTCAACCTAGGGAAAAGCCGTCTGCCCACGAAAATCACGAGCAAGTTGATAAGGTCGGGGGCAAAGATCAAGCCAAGCGGCATCGTCCGCGTCATTTCGCAATTGCTCAAGGTGCCGGCACACCATTGGAAGCCGCGACTCGGAATGACAGAACGTATAGCCCGCGCATCGACGCAGTCCCGACACTTTAGAGTTCACGCCGTGGCGGCAGCCTTCTGCAGCCAGCACAACAAAGTCGAATACAACGGTTCCGGATCCACGGGTTTGCCGACATGATCATCCATACCCGCCGCCAGACAGGAATCGCGGTCTTCGTCGAAGGCATTGGCGGTCATTGCCAGAATCGGGATCGCCGACATGCCGGGCAATTGTCGGATAGCGCGGGTAGCCTCCAGACCATCCATGAGCGGCATCTGCACATCCATCAGGATCAGTGAAAAACCTTCACGCTGCGCCAGTTCGACCGCTTCCTGGCCGTTGTTTGCGACGCGGACCTGCAGGCCGACAGCCTCCAGCAAGTCCTCGGCCACTTCCTGATTCATCGGATCATCCTCGGCCACCAGCACGCGACAGCCACGGAAACATTGCGCCAACAACTCCCGTGGCGAAGCAGAAGAATCGAAACAGCCGGACGCCGAGGCTTTCAATGGCACCGCAGCCGGGCCGGCGCCAGATTGCGGCACATCGACAGCATGCCTTAGCCGCGCGGTCATCCAGAAAGTACTGCCAACGCCGGCTTCGCTGTTCACGCCGACATCACCACCCATGAGTTGGGCCAGCCGTTTCGAGATAAACAGACCGAGGCCGCTACCACCATACTTTCGCGTGGTCGAATCGTCTGCCTGAATAAAGGCGCGGAACAACCGGGACTGCTCATCAGCACTGAGGCCGATCCCCTGATCGCTAACCTCGATACGCAGCAACAGCCCCTGGCTGTCTTGCTCGACCACATGGGTACGCACCGTAATCTCGCCGCGCGCCGAAAACTTGATCGAATTGCCAATGTAGTTGAGCAATATCTGCTTCAGTCGCAGCGCATCGCCGCACAACAGATCCGGCATCCCCTGGGCAATTTTCCGGGAGAGGTGCAACCCTTTGGCAAGCGCCGGCCCTTCCTGCATAAGAAGCGTGTCGTCAATGGTTTGTGAGAGCGAAAAATCACTCTCATCCAGCGTCAGGCGATCAGCTTCGATACGGGAGATGTCGAGAATATTGTTGATGACGGCAAGCAGATGGCGCGAGGCGCCCATGCTCTTGCTCAGTTGATCGATTTGTTTGGGGCTGGTGGCTGTGCGCAGCGCCAGATCGGTCATCCCCATGATGCCGTTCATTGGCGTGCGCAACTCATGGCTCATGTTGGCGAGAAACACGCTCTTGGCGCGATTGGCGGCTTCGGCAGCATCCCGGGCTGCTGCCAATTCGAAGGTTCGTGAGTGAACTCGTTCTTCAAGGTTATGGCGGTACTGATCAAGCTCTGCTTCAGCTTGCTTGCGCCCGGTGATGTCACGAAGGAATACAAAAAACTGTCCGCCGGCCACAGTGCGGTAAGTGGCGCTCACTTCAACTTTCCAGAGCGACCCATCCTTGCGGCGATGAGTCGACTCAAACTGATCGCAGCCGGATGCAATGACGCGCTTCATGTGCATTTCGGTTTCTGCCGCGCTTTCCGAGCCTTCCAGATCGGCGATGCGCATCCCGATCAGCTCACCACGCGAATAGCCGGATTGCTGACTGTAAGCCGGGTTGACGTCAAGCAAGCAGCCTTGCCCATCAACGCACCAGAAACCGTCAAGCGTAGTTTCCAGAATGCTGCGCAGGGACTCGTGACTGGCACGCAAAGCATCTTCAGCGGCAACGCGCTCGCTCAAATCGGTGAGCACCACGCAGGTCATGCGCGGTCCACTTGTATTGAGCGGCGTCAGCGAAAGCAGCACCGGTCGAAGCACTCCGTTCGCCGACAACAAGCGTATTTCATCACTGCAAGCCACGTCGGACGACAGCAGTTGAGCCACCTTCGCCTCATCGATCGACGATACCCAATCAAGAAGCGAACGATTACGCAACTGCTCGATAGACGCCGAGACCATCGAAGAAAAGCGCGGATTGCAGAACAGAATTCGCCCGGTAGCATCAAGCGTCAGCCCCCCTTCGTTCATCGAATCGAAGAAGGTGCGATAAAGCCAGTCTGCGCCGAACAGACCGATGATGCCGGCTGGCCCCACGATGGCATCCGCGCGGCCAGCGTAGAGCGCGGCCAGCGCCGCTTCTGCTTCAGCTAGCCGGGTGCGCAGGGCATTGAGTTCGTCCATTTCGCCGGTTTCCATTTTCTCTACACGCATGAACCGATTAAACCTGCACCTGCTTTAGCTGAAGGCCGACCAGCGCCTTTTCGGTATCCGAGAGATCGCCAATGATCTTGCGCAGCGGCGCCGGCAGCTTGCGCACCAGGGTCGGCACAGCGATGATCTTGTCGCCTTCAGCCAGTTGCGGGTTTTCCAGCAGGTCGATGACTTCGACATCGTATTGACCGGCCAGATGCTCCTCGCAAATCCTGTGCAGATTGGAAATGGCCGCCAGCGACTTGGTTGACTGACCGGCAATGTAGAGACGCAACACCCAGGAAGCGGGCGTTTTTGTTTCTTCAACAGGCGTAGAACTCGACGAATTCATCAGTTGCCCCCCAGGTTATTCAGCGATGCATTGCCGGTGCATTTCGTCAGGTAGTCGCAGAGTGTCTTGTCCAGCGTCTGAATGTGGGTGACCAGCCAGACCTTGAGGAACTGCATGCTCTGCGCCGAAAGAACAGCCTCTCCGATACTGATACCCTGGCGCAAGTTGAGAAGTTGCGTCTCCATCAGGTTGTGCACACTCATGTGAGCAACTGCGTCTGGATAGCCAAATTCGTTCATCAATTTTTCTTCCAGCCGGAAGTGTGCGGTAATGTGCTGGATGAGCGGATCAAGCTGGGAAAGCGCAGTCGCCCCACTCTCGCCGTCGACCAAGCCGTTGAAAAACTCATTGACGAAGCCAAGCAACTCCAAATGATCTGCGTCAATGGGCTTGTTCCCCAAATTCAGGCTGCTGTCCCACTCGACCAGACCGCGCCGGCTCGCCAGATCAGTCAGGTTATCTTCGGCCAGCGTTGCACTTGCCCCTTCCTGCTCCAGTTCCGCTTCAAGCGTATGCAGCTCTTCTTCATACTCGGCACGGATGGCGGAAATTTTCGCTTCCAGCACATGGCGACGCTTCTCCAGAACATTCCGGCGGCGCTGCGCATCGACATTGCGTAGCGCGGCCTCGCCCGCCCTCATTCGCAGGTGCACCTGACGTGCCGAGCCGGTCAGAATATTCCCCTCGGCGTCGAGCAGCACGTCAACCAGCCTGACACCGGCGCCAGTCAGCAAAAACTCCCGAATCTGATTGGAATGCACGGTGCCGCGTGCCTTGCAGACATACAGACCACGCGTACGCTCACCCGCCGACTCGAGATTGCGCAGCAGCAGCCAGACGTCGACCAGCGACGAGATTGCAATCGTTGTTGCTTCCGGCGCATCGCCGCCATAGGTGAGCGCGGTAAACAACGACGTGATGCCGTGCGACTTGAACAGATCGACGGCACGGACAAGCATCAGCTTGACGCGCTCATCGTCGGCGGCCGCGCTGAACGCGGTAATCGGGTCGATGACCACCACCTGCGGCTGGAACTCGCGCACCAGGCCGGTCAGCGTGGCAAGGTGGGTTTCCAGACCGCTGGAGGTCGGTCGCGCAGAATGAAAC
>CAJAHZ010000393.1 GCA_903939665.1 uncultured Pseudomonadota bacterium
CGAGCACCCACTCGGCCATCGGATGCGCCATCTGCGGAAAGCCCGGCAGGAAATGGTGGTCGCGCACACGAAAGCCGGGGATGCGATTGAACGGGTTGGGGACGATGTCGACGCCGCGCGGAAAGGTGCCGAGCAGCAGCCGGGTGGGATTGGTCTCGTCACCAAAACGGCCACGTATCTCGCGTTCGGCATCGGGATGCAGGACAAGATCGACCCCCAGTGCCTCAGCCACTGCCTGCCGCGTGTGATCGTCCGGCGTATTGCCGATGCCGCCGAAACTGAACACCGCGTCACCAGCAGCAAAGCTGCGCTTCAGCGTTGCGGCAATACGTGAGCGCTCATCGCCCAAATACTTGGCCCACGACAGGCGCAGTCCGCGCGCACCGAGCAGTTCGGTAATTTTTGCGAAATGCTTGTCGATGCGCTTGCCCGACAGGATTTCGTCACCGATGATGATTGCGCCAAATTGCATGTTCAACACTCCCGAGTGCAGCTGCCTTCCACGATCGTCACGATCGCGCCTTGCCGCATTCGACGCAAGGCTTCAAGGCAATAATGAACGTAGGCCAGTGCCGCCAGCGTCGGCGCCAGGAGGCCGACGATGGGAATGTGCGCAACCAGCGCCAGCGTGACCCCGAGCATCAGGAGCGGCATACCGTGCTGCCGACGCAGCGCCCGCCACTCCTCATCGCCCGCGTGCACCGCCAGCGCATCATAGGCAAAGGTGCGGCGGTTAAGCCAGGCCATCCAGAACAAGGGGAGCACCAGCCCCAGGCCAGGAATGAGCCACAGAGGCAGGGTAAGCAGCCAGCCAACAACAAAAAGCAGCGCGGCTGAAATGCTGTTCCAGGTTGATGCCGTCACGCTGTCATTGCCCATGCGCGCCAGATCCGGATAGTCGGTCATGGCAACATGCCTGAGCAGCAACGGCAGAACGAAAATTGCCGCGATCAGCATTGCGGTGACATAGGTCGCGGCAAGAATCAACAGCCAGCCGCCAAGGACGGCGAATAGTTTGGCCAGCCACACCGCGCCCCAGACAGTCAGCCAGCTCATTGGCGGCAAATCGATCAGGCCGGCAATCAGCCCATCGAGCAGAAAAGCCGTCAGCCCGATCCACGCGACCAGCGCCAGCAACGCCGGCCCAACCATCAGCAACCAGACCCGCGGACGGGCCAAAGTCGCCAGAGTGCGAATCAGCGCCAGCATGACTTCAGGCATTTACACTCCTTCCCACATTTTTTGCAGACGCTTGCTCGACACCGGTGCCGGTGTGCGCAACTCCTGCGCGAATAGCTGAACGCGCAACTCCTCAAGCATCCAGCGGAACTGTTCAAGCTGCGGGTCGCTGACGCCCTGCTTGGCGAGCACGATGGCACGCCGCTCGTAATTCGTCCACAGCGGCGCATATTCCGCCATCAGTCGAGTATCGCGCAGATGATCGGCTTTCAGTTTATCGAGGCGCAAGGCCACGGCCTTGAGATAGCGCGGGTAATGCTGCAGGCGCTCGAACGGTGTTTCGGCAATAAAGCGTTTTCCAATCATCCGGCCAAGCTGTTTGTCGATATCCTGATACGCCGCCGTGTAGGTCTTGAAGGCGATCAGCTTCTTCTGCAACGCTTGCCAGTCGGTCAGAATCTGCCCGATCAGCCGACAGATTTCCTGCGCCAGCAGGCCGAGACGCGACTTGGCGTCGGCGCAACGCGCCTTGAAACTCGCCGCATCGGTCGGCCACGGCTCTACCAGACAGGCACGCGCGAAGGCCAGCCCGATCAGTTGTTTGCGCAAGTCGTCAAGCGAACCCAGCGGCATGAACTGCATGCCCATCTGTGTCAGCCCCGGCAGATTCTTCTCGAAATACTTCACCTGCTCACGGAACTGCAGCATATACAGGCGCAACAAGCCTTCGGCATGCGCCTCGCGCGCCTCTTCCGGCGAGTCGAAGATGCATAAGGAAACGCTATCACCATCGTCGGAAAGCCCCGGATAGCCGAGCACCATTTGCCCACCGCCGACATCGACCTCCATCAACTCGGGCAGCTCGCCGAAAGTCCAGTCGGTCATCCCCGCATACTCGGACGGCGTTTCGTGCAGTTCGGAGAACTCCTGCTTAGCCTTGCCGCCCCACTCGCCACGCAACTCGGTCAAGCTGCGGCTCATGCCGAGTTGGCGATCGTTCTCGTCAACCAGCTTGAAGTTGAAAGAAAAATGCGCCGGCAATGCATCGGGCCGGAAGGCGTCCGGCGTGATCTCCCAGCCACGCGCATTGAGCCCGCGCGACTGGAGGATAAAATGAATCAGCGACGGCACCAGCGGCTTGTCGCAGGGCTGCACGGCCACGACGAACTCGGCGGCGAATTCGGGCACCGGCACCAGCTTCGAACGTATCTTCTGCGGCAGCGTTTTCACCAGCTGGATGACCTTTTCCTTAAGCAACCCAGGCACCAGCCACTCGCAGCGCGCCGCCGGAATCTGGTTAAGTTGTGCCAACGGCACGGTCATCGTCACGCCGTCGCGCGGCGTCCCCGGCTCGAAGTGATAGGTCAGCGCGAAGTCGACACCACCCAGCTTGAGGTGGTGCGGAAAGGCCTCGGTGGTAATGCCGGCGGCTTCGTGCCGCATCAGGTCTTCGCGCTTGAGATAAAGCAGCTTCGGATTGTCGCGCTCGGCGTCGCGCCGCCATTTGTCGAACTCGGCACCGCCGGTGATGCCCTCGGGGATAATCTGGTCGTAGAAGGCAAAAATCAGCTCGTCGTCGACCAGCACATCGGGGCGACGCGACTTGTGTTCGAGCGTTTCGATGTCGAGCATCAACTGGTGGTTGTGCGTATAAAAGGCCCAGCGCCGTTCATACTCATCGGCGACTTCGGCACCGACCAGCCCCTGACGGATAAAAATCTCGCGCGACTCCTGCGGGTTCATCGGCCCGAAATTGACCCGTTTGCGCGGATTGACGACGATGCCGTAAAGCGTCGAACGCTCGAAAGCAACGACCTGCATCGCCTTCTTCTCCCAATGCGGATCGAACCAGCTGCGCTTGATGAGGTGAGCGCCCACTTGCTCCAGCCACTCGGGTTCAATGCGCGCTACGCAACGCGCAAAGAGCTTGGTCGTCTCGGTGATTTCGGCGGCGGCGATCCACTTGCCCGCTTTTTTTTGCAGCGCCGAGCCCGGATGAATCAGGAACTTCATGCCGCGTGCGCCAAGGTAATGCGCGGAGTCCTCCGACTTGCAGCCGATGTTGCCCAGCAGTCCGGCAAGCAAGGCGCGGTGGATCGCCTCATAGGTCGCCGGAATCTGGTTTTCTTTCCACTCATGCTCGGCTGCTAAAGCATGCAACTGACTGTGCACATCGTGCCACTCGCGCATGCGCAGCGCCGAAAGGAAATTCTCGTGACACGCCTGCACCAGCTTGCGCTGCGATTTCTTGTGGTCGACTTCGGCTTCGTACCAGTTCCACAACTTGAGCCAGGAAAGGAACTCGGATTTCTCATCGTCGAACTTCTTGTGCGCCATGTCGGCGGCACCCTGCCGATCTTGCGGGCGTTCGCGCGGATCCTGCGCGGTGAGCGCGGCGGCGATGATCAGCATCTCGCGCAAACAGCCTTCGTCACGTGCGGCGACGATCATTCGCCCGACGCGCGGATCGAGCGGCATCTTCGCCAACTCCTGGCCAATCGGCGTCAGCGCGTTGTCATCAGTCACCGCACCGAGTTCGAGCAGCAGTTGATAGCCGTCGCTGATCGCCTTTGGCGGTGGCGCTTCGATAAACGGAAAATCCTCGACATCGCCAATGCGCAGCGCCTTCATGCGCAGGATGACGCCGGCCAGCGACGAACGCAGGATTTCGGGATCGGCGAACGGCGGTCGCAGGCTGAACTCCTGCTCGTTGTAGAGACGGATGCAAATGCCTGCCGCCACCCGTCCACAACGCCCGGCGCGCTGATTGGCTGAGGACTGCGCGATCTTCTCGACCTGCAACTGCTCGACCTTGTTACGGTACGAGTAGCGCTTGACGCGCGCCAAGCCGGTATCGACGACGTAGCGGATACCCGGTACGGTCAGCGAGGTTTCGGCAACGTTGGTCGCCAGAACGATGCGCCGCCCGACGTGATCCTTGAAGATGCGAGACTGCTCTTCGGCTGAAAGACGCGCGAAGAGCGGCAGGATTTCGGTATGCGGCCCGGTCCGGCCAAAGGCGTGCTTGCGCAATGCCTCGGCCGCCTCCTTGATCTCGCGCTCGCCCGGCAGAAAGACCAGCACGTCGCCCGGCCCGGCATGATGCAACTCATCACAGGCATCAACGATGGCGTCGTAAAGATCGCGCTCGCCCTCTTTTTCAGCTTCCTCGTTCTCAACCGGACGATAGCGCAACTCGACCGGATACATGCGACCGGAAACCTCGATCACCGGCGCACCATCGAAGTGCCTGGAAAACCGCTCAGCGTCGATCGTCGCCGAGGTGATGATCAGCTTCAAATCCGGGCGTTTCGGCAACAACTGCTTGAGGAAGCCCAGCAGAAAATCGATATTCAGACTACGCTCGTGTGCCTCATCCAAAATCAGCGTGTCGTAACGGCCAAGCCACGGGTCGCCCTGCGTCTCGGCAAGCAGGATGCCGTCGGTCATCAGCTTGATGTACGACTGTGGCGAGGTACGGTCGGTGAAGCGAATCTTGTAGCCGACAATGCTGCCGAGCTCACTGTGCAATTCCTGCGCGATACGTGCGGCGGTCGAGCGCGCGGCGATGCGGCGCGGCTGTGTGTGGCCGATCAGCCCGGTGGTGCCGCGCCCAAGTTCGAGGCAGATTTTCGGAATCTGCGTTGTTTTGCCCGAGCCGGTTTCACCGCAGACGATCACCACCTGATGCTTGTCGATCAGCCCGGCGATCTCGGCGCGCCGCGCATTGACCGGCAGATCGTCGGCGAACTCGGGCTTTGGCAGGCGCGTACGGCGCGCAGCAACCACGCCCCGCGACGTTTCCAC
>CAJAHZ010000394.1 GCA_903939665.1 uncultured Pseudomonadota bacterium
AATTTCCTCGCCGATCGCGGCTGCCATGCCTATCAGGGGTATCTGTTCAGCCAGCCTCTGCCGGCAGAAGCCTTCGAGCGACTTGCCACGACGCTTTGACGCACAGGGGCGGCAGAGGGCGGCTAGGCAGTCGGCGACACGCTGTGCTCCGCGGCGAGCGGGGCGACCAGCGGCAAGACAATATCGAAGCGGGTGCCGCGCCCCGGTTGCGAGTCGAGTTCCAGACTGCCGCCCAGGCTCTCGTGCACCAGTCGGCGCACCAGATGCAGGCCGAGCCCCGTGCCACCGGTACCCAAACGCGTCGTAAAAAACGGTCGGAAGGCCTGCGCGACGATTTCCTCGCTCATGCCCTTGCCGTCGTCGCTCAGGCTCAACCTGACGCTCGACGCATCCGCCACCGGCCGGGCAACGATGCTCACGGCGAGTGGCTTACCCGTATCGAGACCGTGCAGCACGGCGTTATTGACCAGATTGGTAATCACCTGTTCAAGCGCCCCGGGGAAAGAATCGAGCCGCAGGTCAGCCGGCACATCGGTGCTGACCGTCACCGGACGATTCTTGTAACCCGGCGAAATCGTATGCAGGGTCTCGGCGACCAGTTCGGCCAGACTGAATTCGCGCCGCCGCGCACTCGTCTGATCGGCCGCCACCTGTTTGAAATCGGCAATGAGTTCGCTGGCCCGCTGCAAATTTCGCTGCAGCAAAACGCTGCCCTGCGACGCCTCGTCGATGAACGCGTCGAGCAGTGACTTGCGCAACTGGTTTGTCGCCGCTGCGACGCGTAGTTCCTCGATTTTTCCGGCAAGCGCACCGGCCACCGTGTTGGCGTTACCCATCGGCGTACTCAGTTCGTGCGCCACGCCGGCCACCAGGCTGCCCAGCGCGGCCAGCGGCTCGCTGTGTTCAATGTGATTGAGCGCATCGTGCAAGTTGGCGTTGGCCCGCAACAGATCCGTCGTGCGCGCCTCGACGCGGCTCTCCAGTTCGCTGTTCAGCGCCTGCAGCGCGCCGGCGGCGCGCCGCGTGGCGAAGGCCGCAACGCCGCCAAGCGCAAGAAAACCAGCCAGCACCACCAGCGCCACACTGCCAATGCCACGATCAATCTTGCTCGCCACCTCATCCACGGGAACCGTGATTTCGATGACGCCGCGCACATCGCCAAGCTTCCAGTCGCGGCGCGGCGAATCGCTGCGCGCGTTGTGGCAGCCAATGCAGCCCGCCTGCATCCGGTCGGCCACCGCAAAACGCAACAAGCGCCGGCCATCGCGCTGCTCGATGGTGGTCTGCGCCTGCTCGGGAGCGGCCTCGATCGCGGCCAGCGCACGGCGCTCGAAATCGTCATAGGTTTCGCTGGCGGCCCGATTCGGAAACGGATAGCGGCTGTAGAGCCGCACCGACATGCCGGGATAATCGCGCTCGATGCTCTTTCCCAACGCTTTGACCAGCGTGGCCGGCAAAGGCAGCGTGCCCGCGCTGTGCTCGAAATCGGTGTCCAGCCGCATGCCACCGCGCTCGGCGCGCGTCGCGATCTCGGCGGTATAAAACTCGCGCAGGCTGAGAATCTGGCTGGCGACCGCCTTGGCGGTCGTTACACCTGCGGCCTCCACGGCCTGCTCGCGCACCGGCAAGAGTATCGCGAGCACCGCCAGCAACACCGCGACACCGGCCAGCGCGAGCGGCGGCAGCATCTTGCGCGTAACGCCATCAAGGCGGCTGGATACGACAGACGAGAGGAAGTTCAACGGCATGCCCGAAGTATCCCCGAGCCGGGCAAGCGCCGTCAATCGAGATTAGCGGCTTCTGTTTGGCGCCGTGCCTGCCAAAATAATCCGCCAGCCAACAAGAAAATGCGAACCGCCAAGAAGCCAAGTCAACATCCTGTCCAGCCCGGAGGGCTTTTCATCTTGCTGAACCTAGTAGTCAGTCATGTTAAAAGGCAACGAAAAAAGCCTCACCACCAAGACACAAAGAACAGCGCGAAGTCTCCCCTCGGGGGACAAAATTTCACCAAGATGAAAAGCCCTCTGGGCTAAACATGAGGTTAACTTTGTGTATCTTGGTGAACTTGGTGTCTTGGTGGTTCGCTTTTTCATGTTGACTGACTACTAGTGTCTTGGCGGTGGCTTTTTTCCTTGTTATTTATTAAACAGCGACTAGTGGATCACGCCGCAAACCATGCGCTGTCCACCACCGCCCAGTGGCGCCGGATGATCGGCATGATTATCGCCGCCGGCATGAAGCATCAGCGAACGCCCCTTGAGATCGGCCATCGCCAACCTCGGCGCGAGCACCGGATTGCTTGCTGCCCCGCTAGCATCGACGAACAAGGCCGGCAGATCGCCAAGGTGACCATCACCCCACGGCAAGCCATGGCGCTTTGTTCCTGCCGGATCAAAATGACCGCCAGCGGCAAGCGCCGGAACCATCTTGCCGTTCATCTCCTTGGCCTCGCAACTTGGATTTTCATGCACATGAAAACCGTGCAAGCCGGGCGTCAGGCCGGCCAGTGCCGGGCTAAAAACCAGCCCATACGGCGTTTCGCTGACCACAACCTGCCCCACCGAGCTACCGATTCCTCCTTCGCTGACCGCATTCATCTGAATGGTCACATCGGCTTGCGCCGCACCGCACAAGGAAAGTGAAAGCGCCAAAAAAAGGTATTCATATCGCGTACCCATGACATCTCCTAAACTGGCAATAAATAGCCGGAGCGACTGTGACAGGACATCGTGTACTTGGTTCGCAAATTTTTCCCACCCTTGCTGCTGCGTACGACAATGCGGAGCAAAGCGCGGACGCCCGCTCAGAGATCAGACAGTCGCCACCCCGTTCCCCTCAACCGCAACAATAGCCTTGGCCTGATTGAAGTCGTCGGCATAGCCACTGGCGTACAGGCAGCACGCAAGCTGATTGGCGATGGGTTGCGGCAGCGGCGAGTGGCCGGCCAGAACAGATCGCATCCATTCAGCGGTGGACTTTGCTTCCGCATCCGCGGGTAACTGCGGCAGGGACTTGAGGCTGTCGTGCTCTGCTTCAAAGAGCACTTCGCACGTGCCATCGTGCAGATGCTCAATGCACGGACGGCGCTTGGGATTGGCAAAAGGCTCACCCTCGGTAGCGCGAAACAGCAGCGCATGACTACCGGTCTGTCCGAACACCTCGCGCATCATGTCCATGTACGCCGGGTGCGTTGCCGCAGCCAGAATGAGCCCCTGCCCGCGGAAGGGGTCAAGCATTTTCACCAGGCTGTGCGCGCTGTTGCGCAAACCGAGAATGGCGCGCTTCGAAAGCAGGTTGGAGAGCCCGCCGGCGATGGCCGAAAGCGGCACGAAAGCAAGCCCGGTTTCGTCGATCGCCTGCTGCGCGGCGCTGGCGCTCGCGCAAGGCAGAATATCCAGCTCGCGAAAAATGTGGCCGCTGGTCACCCGCCCATAACCCTCAAGCAGGCCATGAACAACGACCGGCACGCCAAAGCGCTGCAGGAGCATGGCCAGCAGGGGCGTCAGGTTGGGGCTCTTGCGTGCCCCGTTATAACTCGGGATGACAACGGGCCGAACGCGGCTGGAAGGCGCGTGCAGGGGGCTGACACGCTCGCCAGCCGCAGCGAGGAAACCGGCCATTTCATCGTTCGACTCGCCTTTCATGCGCAGCGCGATGAGGATGGCGCCCAATTCGAGATCGGATACACCGCCGTCGAGCATGGCGCCATAAAGCTGCCTGGCGTCGTCGACTGACAGGTCACGTGAGCCTTCGGCGCCCCGGCCGATTTCCTTGATGATATGTGCGTAACTCATATTTTTCCGTTATTTACCGTCAGGCAGGAATTCCAATTTTGGCCGGCAAGGCCGCCATCTGCTTGAGCTCTGGCACGCAGCCGCCACAGAAGGTTCCGCATTTTAGCCTGTCTTGCAACATCGCGAAGTTCGCGCCCTGCGCCAGTTCGGTTTTAATCTGTTGCTCGGTGACATCGGCACATTTGCAGACCACACGACTTTTCTCCGGCAACTTGCCCGGCGCCTTGCCGATCGGCGCGACAGCCCAGCGGATCAGCGTCGCATCGAGGGTATCGTCCGCCATCACATCCTTGAGCCACGACTGGGCGAGCGTTTCACCCGCAAGGCGCACGCCAAGCAGTTGGCCAGCGGGTGCGACAGCGCGCTTGCTGATCTGCCGCTGCTTGTCGGCGTAAACGATCGCCGACGCATCGTCGTCGAGCCCGAAGAGCGCGTCGATTTCGCGCAATCGTTCTTCCGGCAAGGGCGCTTTCATGGCTGCGCGAAAAATCACCAGCGGATCGGCACGCCCGTAAAGCCCGACGGTGGCGTAGGCAAAGTCGGGCAGCAGATTGCGCGCCTTGTCGAGCAAAGCCAGCGAATCAAGCTCACCGGGCCGGCATTTGCGCAATATCGCCAGTTGCCATGGCAAGTCTGCTTTCTCGATAGCCACCGCGGCATGCTTGAGTTCAGGCTGCTGCGAATAGGGGTCGCTGGCGGAAGTGGTCAATGCGTTGACGCCGGCGCTGTTCATGAAGCGGCTGCCCCAGTGCATAGGCAGCCAGGCGGTTCCGCGTTGCAGCCCAGCGCCGGCCCTGACGCGCACGACAATGCTGCCGCGCGGATTGCTGACACGGATCAGGTCATCGGGCTCAAGACTGCGGTGGCGCATGTCGCAGGGGTGCATGGAAAGCAGCGGCTCATCGTCGAGATTGAACAGTCGGGCGACGGTTCCGGTGCGGCTCATGCCATGCCACTGATCGCGCAGGCGACCGGAAAGCAGGCTGATCGGAAAATCAGCATCGGTCGCTTCGGCGGTCGGCTGATGTGCGACGTGGACGAAACGCGCGCGGCCAGTGGCCGTCGGATAAATTCCGTCTTCATAGAGTCGCTGCTTGCCGCGGCTCGCGCCCTCCGGAAACGGCCATTGCTGCGGGCCGCTCGAATCGAGCAGGGCGTAGCTTAAACCGCTGATGTCGAGGTCTCGGCCACGCGTGCTTTCACGATGTTCGTTAAATATCTGCTCGGCGCAAGTGTAGGGAAAAAGGCTTTCGGCCTGTGGCTGTCCGAGTTTTTCACCCAAGCGCCTGGCAAAATCGACCACGATCTCCCAGTCATGCCGCGCCTCGCCCGGCGCGCTGACCGCCGGCGTAATGTGCGTGATTCGCCGCTCGGAGTTGGTAACGCACCCCTCCTTCTCCGCCCAGGAAGTGGCCGGCAGCAGGATGTCAGCGTAATCCGCTGTATCGGTGTTGCCGTAGGCTTCCTGCAGCACGACAAGTTCAGCTGTGCGCAACGCGGCGCGCACCTCGCCCTGATCCGGCAGCGATTGCGCGGGGTTGGTGCAGGCGATCCAGACCGCCTTGATTTCGCCGCGCTTCAGCGCCGCGAAGAGATCAACTGCCGCCCTGCCCGGCTTTTCCGGCACGCTGGCGACGCCCCACAAACGGGCCACCTCGGCACGGTGCGCCGGGTTGGCCATGTCGCGGTGCGCCGAAAGCAGGTTGGACACCCCCCCCACTTCGCGCCCCCCCATGGCGTTGGGCTGCCCGGTCAGCGAGAAGGGGCCAGCGCCGGGCTTGCCGATCTGGCCAGTCGCCAGATGCAGATGAATCAATGCGGCGTTGTTGTGCGTG
>CAJAHZ010000395.1 GCA_903939665.1 uncultured Pseudomonadota bacterium
AATGCTACCTTGCTGAAGCTTTATGCGCTCTACAAGCAGGCGGTCGATGGCGATGTCGAGGGCAAGCGCCCCGGTTTTACCGATATGGTCGGCCGCGCAAAATACGATGCCTGGGCAGCTGTGAAGGGAACGGCGAGCGACGAGGCGATGAGTCAGTACATCGCGTTGATCGAGGCGTTGAAGGCGGTTTGAGAGGCTGTAGCAAAAAAAATCAAAAACTTACAGCTGTGGCCCAAGGCCAGGCTTCAGGCCGCAAAGTTCTCGTCAAAAAACTTGTGAACTTCGCGCTCGATGGCCGGCTTGAGTGCCGAGAGCAGAAAACCGAGTTGAATTCTCAGGGCGACTTCTTCGCCGTCCAGCACCAGTTCGCCAGCCAGTCCCGAGCGCTTGAAGCGCAGCACGTCGCCGTCCCATAGGTACTTGAGGTCGAATTCTTCCTTGAGTTCGGCGGCCATGTGTTCGGCCGAGGCGCGGGCATCGGCCGGTGTTTTGCCGTGCTTTCGACGGATGGTGATTTCGCTCATGAAGTGAACTTTCGTGTCAGCCGACTTCGGCGCAGAGTGAACGGAAAGCCGCGTAGCGGCGTTTGGCAATGGCGCCGCTCTTGAGCGCGGCGTGTACCGCACAATCCGGCTCCCGGTCGTGGCGGCAGTTGCGGAAACGGCATTGGCCGCGCAAGGCGCGGAGCTCGGGAAATGCGTGCTCGATGGCGTCGGGCGTGAGGTGGCGCAGGCCGAATTCCTGCAGGCCGGGCGAGTCGATCAGCGTCGAGTTGGCGTCGAGGCGATAGAGTGTTGCGTGCGTTGTGGTGTGCTTGCCCGAGTCGAGCGCTTCGGAAATTTCGCGGGTGGGCGCGTTGGCTCCGGGAATCAGCGCGTTGGTCAGCGTCGATTTGCCCATGCCGGACTGCCCGACCAGCACGCTGGTGTGGCCGGCGAGGTGGGGGCGAAGCGCGTCGGCGGCGTTGGCATTGTCGTGCGCACAAAGCCGCAATACCGTGTAGCCCAGTTTTTCATACGGTGCGAGAGCGGTTGTTGCGTGTTCGATGCGCTCGGTGAGGTCGCATTTGTTGAGCACGATCAGCGCCTTCATGTCCTGACATTCGGCGGCGACGATGCAGCGCGTGATCAACTCATCGGAAAATGAGGGCTCAGTGGCGACGACGATGACGATCTGCGTGACGTTGGCGGCGATCAGTTTCTGTTTGAATTCGTTCGAGCGATAAAGCAGGGTGTCGCGTGGTGCGACCGAGTCGATGACGCCGCTGGCGTCCCCGCTGCGCAAGACGCTGACGTGATCGCCACAGGCCAGGTCGCTCTTCTTGCCGCGCGGGAAGCAGAGCAAGGTTCCGCCCTCCGTCAACTCGACCAGATATTGCCTGCCGTGTGCAGCGACGATGGTGCCTTGCAGTTTCAAGGGCTTCAGACGCCGTTCAGGCGCGCGATGCGCAGGGCTGCGGGCGGGTGTGAATCGTAGAAAAGCGAATGCAGCGGATCGGGCGTCAGTGTTGCGGCATTGTCTTCGTAAAGTTTCACCAGCGCTTGCACCAGGTCATTGGCCGAGGCGTGGGCTGCCGCGTAGCGGTCGGCTTCAAACTCGTTGCGGCGCGAGAGCAGGCTCATCAGCGGCGTCAGCAAAAAAGTGAAGACCGGCACGGCGAGGTAAAAAAGAATCAGCGCGAGCACCGTGTTCTGCCCGGGGTTGCCCATTTGTACGCCGAGCCCGTTAAAGAACCACGGGGCGTCGATCAGCTGGCCGAGTGCCGCGAGAAAGCCGAGCGACATGGCGAACAGCAGGACGATGCGCTTGACCACGTGACGATGCTTGAAGTGGCCCAACTCATGCGCGAGAACGGCTTCGATTTCAGTCGGCTGCAGGCGACCGATCAGGGTGTCAAAGAAGACAATCCGCTTGGTCTTGCCGAAGCCGGTGAAATAGGCGTTACCGTGGCTGGAGCGTTTCGATCCGTCCATGATGAAGAGCCCCGAGCTGGCGAAGCCGCAGCGCGCCAGCAGGGCTTCGATGCGCGCCTTGAGGGGCGCGTCGTCAAGCGGCGCGAATTTGTTGAAAAGCGGCGCGATCCAGGTCGGGTAGATGAAAAGGATCAGCAGGTTGAAAACGCACCAGAAAAGCCATACGTAAAGCCACCACAGATTGCCCATCCGGGCCATCAGCCAGAGCACGGCAAGCAGTACTGGCGTGCCGATGGCGGCACCGAGGGCGGTTTGCTTGACGAGGTCGGCGAAAAACAGTTTGAGCGTCATGCGGTTGAAGCCGAATTTTTCTTCAATGACGAACTGTCGATAGAGCGACAGCGGTAGATCAAGGAGGCTGGAAATAGCCATCAGGCTGAAAATCAGCGCAACGCCATAAGCGAGGCCGTCGATGCGCGGGCTCCAGAAATCATGCAGCGCCTGCAAGCCGCCGCCGAAGGTGAGTGCGAGCAGGAGTGCGACCTCTACGGCAAGCCCCATGCGGCCAAAACGGCTGCGCGCCGCCGCATAGTCGGCGGCTTTCTGATGCGCGGCCAGCTCGACGCGACCGGCAAATTGCGCAGGTACCGCTGCGCGGTGCGCCAGTACGTGAGCGATCTGGCGTTGCGACAGCCATAAACGGAGGCCGACCATCAGTGCCAGGGCGAGGAGAAAGGCGAGAGAAAAAGTATTGGTCATGCAGTTGGGAGAAATGCTGTGAGAAAATGGCGGTTTAGTGAGTTCGGACAGATTATATGGCACAAGACGCAAATTACCTCGTTTGGCTGGACATGGAGATGACCGGACTTGAACCCGAGCGTGAGCGCATCATCGAACTGGCGATGGTTGTTACCGATAGCAATCTGGTGACGATTGCCGAATCACCGGTATGGGTTGTGCATCAGTCCGATGCGCAACTCGATGCGATGGATGACTGGAACAAGAATACGCATGGCCGCTCCGGCCTGATCGGGCGGGTCAAGGCGTCGGTGCTTGATGAGGCTGCGGTTGAGGCGGCGGCGCTGGCTTTCGTCAAGGAATATCTCCCCGAGCGTGCCAGCCCGATGTGTGGCAACTCGATTGGTCAGGATCGCCGCTTCATGGTGCGCTATATGCCGCAACTCGAAGCGTGGTTCCACTATCGCAACCTCGATGTCAGCACGCTCAAGGAATTGTGCAAGCGCTGGAAGCCGGAAGTGGCGAAGGGGTTTGTGAAGAAGGCCGATCATACGGCGATGGCCGATATTCGTGAGTCGATTGAAGAACTCAAGTATTACCGCGAACACTTCATCAAGCTGTAAGCCCTGGCGCTTGGGGGGGCTCAGTCCGGCGCCCCCGCGCCGGCAGCGGATTGTGCGATTTTCTTGTCCGCTTTCGCATCTCGCCGGTAGAGGCGGAATTTTTCATTGTCGCGACGATCAAGAGGTCGTCCGTTCTCCCATATTTTTTTCCATCCGGCCCTAACGACTGCATTGGCTTCACGAGACGATCCGTGGATCAACACCCAGTCGCAATCTTTTCCGGCAGCGCTTTTTAGCGGGACGGTGCGTAGCCCGTTGAAGTAGTCGAGGGAGGCAAGAGCAGCATCGCCCAGGTTTGCGTTGGCGATGCAGCCGTGTTTGGCGCCGAGCGCTCCGCTCAGGGACGCCGACAGGGGGCGATAGGTTTTTCCGTAGTCGATCCATGGCATCCAGAGCGTGGCAACGAGCAGCCAGAACAGAGTCAGGCCGGCCATCCAGTGCATGATTCCACGCATCGGCGAACGCGGACTGGTGGCAATCAGCCAGCACCATGTTAACGTCATCAGCAGGGCGAAGGCGGCGTTGACGGCACTGAAGTGGCCGACAAATCCGGGCTCAATACGCACGATCTGTCGCGCAAGTCGTTCCGGCCAGCCGAATACCATCGCGCTCCAGATCAGCCAGGCCAGTCCGGCAAATGCCGTGAAGGTGATCATGCCGAACCAGTCGAATGCGTTTGCCGCGCCGCGTCGCAAAGAGGTAATGCCAGGGACCGCGAGCAGGACGAGAGGGGGCAGCAGCATCAATGCCGGTGCGCTGCGGGCATCAAGGCTGAGACCCAGGACGATGAGCGTCGCGGTGAAAGAGAAGATCGGCCAGGCGAGCGGCAGCGTGCGCAAAATGCGGCGTTTTGCCCATAAGGCCCAGCCGGCTAGCGGCAGTGCCGGCCAGGCATACCATGGCAGCAGGGTGAGGTAGTGCTGGATATTGTTCAGGAGCGGCGTGGTCGTGCCCAGTTGATCGAGTTCGCTCTGCCAGAAAGCGGCAAAAAATTGTGGCGCTTTTGCGAGCAGAAGCAATAGCCACAGGCCGCCGATCGAGGCGGCGAGAAGTAACGAACCAAGCAGCATCAGGGCAGCGCGTTTGCGGTTTTCGTTACGCCACAGCATGAATGCGGCAATCGGCAGCAAAGCCAGCATGGGGGCGAGCCCGTTGGCGAGGAAGCCGAGGCCAAGGGCCAGGCCGAAGATTGCAGCGCCTTTTGCCGGTTGCCGACCGAGCAGGGACAGCCCCCAGTAGGCAGCGGTATGTGCGGTCAGCGCCGCAAGCATCGGCTGCGCTTCGTGCGCGTGGAAAAGGAAGCCGATACTTCCGGCCAGAATCAGGGGGGCTGCTGCGGCATGCCCGCGACCGTGCAATTCGCGCGCGGCGAGCAGAATGAAACTGAGCGCCAGTAGGGTGAATATTCCGCTGGCCAGACGTGCGGCGTCATGGAGCGGCAGAAGCCAGGAGAACAAGTGGGCGCAGGCAGCGGCGATCCAGTAGTAAAGGGGGGCGTCAGCGTAGGGGCGGCCGGCGATACTGGTGCTCAGCCAGTTGCCATTCGTTACGATGTCATAGACGACGCCGATCGTGATGGCGTCATCGTTTTTCCATGGGTCGTGGCCGGTCAGACCGGTGAAAATGTAGAGGGCGAGCAGAATCGCCAGCGCCCAGCCACTGGGTGGAAGGGCAAGTCCCTTTGAAAATGTGGTCTCTCGCGGTACGGGCATCGCCGGATGTTTTTTAAGGAGCTTTTTCGTCGGTTGAAACAGAAAAGGCAGCCACCGGGCTGCCTTTTCTGTTGAGTCCGCTGGAACTCGGTTGCCGGTTTAGGCCGACGTTTTGTGCATCGAACCGTATTTCTGGTTGAACTTCTCGACGCGACCCGCCGTGTCGATGATCTTCTGCTTGCCGGTGTAGAACGGATGGCAGGCAGCGCAGACTTCGACATGCAGTGGCTTCTTCATTGTCGACTTGGTCGAGAAGGTGTTGCCGCACGAGCAGGTCACGGCGAGGTCGTTGTATTCTGGATGGATGGTGGGCTTCATTTCGTGCTTTTCCTGTAGGTCAAATCAGCCGGCGGTTGTGACCGGCTCCGTAAAACGCGCAATTATCCTTGATTCTTCTGGATTTTGCAATCGGCGATCGGTGTCTGGCTGCTTAGCGGCGCATTGAGTCAAAGAACTCGCCGTTGTTCTTGGTCGACTTGATCTTGTCGAGCAGGAATTCCATCGCTTCGAGATCGTCCATGTTGTAGAGCAACTTGCGTAGTACCCACATCTTTTGCAGGACGTCCGGCTTAAGCAGCAGCTCTTCGCGACGCGTGCCCGAGCGATTGACGTTGATTGCCGGATAGACGCGTTTTTCGGCCATGCGGCGATCCAGATGGATCTCCATGTTGCCGGTACCTTTGAATTCCTCGTAGATCACGTCGTCCATGCGGCTGCCGGTGTCGATCAGGGCGGTGGCGATGATCGTCAGCGAGCCGCCTTCCTCGATGTTGCGCGCGGCGCCGAAGAAGCGTTTTGGTTTCTGCAGGGCGTTGGCGTCGACGCCGCCGGTCAGCACTTTGCCGGAAGCTGGCTGTACGGTGTTGTAGGCGCGTGCCAGACGGGTGATCGAGTCGAGCAGGATGACCACGTCCTTCTTGTGCTCG
>CAJAHZ010000396.1 GCA_903939665.1 uncultured Pseudomonadota bacterium
CGCCCTTCCGGGTAGCCAAGCGAACGGAAAAGTCGTTGCAGGCGCGCCGCATCGCGCAGAAACGGCAGCGTCATCTGCAGCACCAGATAAATCTCCTCCGCCTGGTCGAGCGCCCTGATGGCATTGGCATCCAGCGTGCGGCTGACATCAAGCAGCACGAAGTCATAGTGGCTGCGCGCCACGTTAAGTAGCCGCTCGATGCTCTCCGGACGAATATCCACGGCCTTCTCGGGGGAGTCCGGGGCGGCCAGCAGCCAGCAGTTCGGCGCCACGCGCAGCATGCTGGATTCAAGCAGCGGACCGTCAAGGCGCTGAATCTGCTGCAGCACTTCGGAGACGGTCGACGGGGGCCGCGCCTCCGAAACATAAAGCGAGGCCTCGCCAAAATGGAAATTCAGATCGATCAGGCAGACGCGCTTGCCTTCGGCGGCAATGCCGCAGGCCAGATTGGTCGCCAGAAATGTTGCGCCGGCGCCGCCCTTGCAGGGCAGAAAGGCCAACACCCTGCCCTGCTTTCGGAGCGACTTGCCGAGAGAACGGCGTTCGCGAATGTTGCCGATCGCTTGCCGCATGGCCTCCTCGGTCACCGGCAGCGGCATGATTTCACGCACCCCGATGCGCATTGCGCGCAGCAGAAACTCCTGCGATTGCTGAGGGCAGATCAGGATCACCGTCACGTCCGGATAACGTGCCATGACGCCTTCCAGCGCATCGAGTTCGCTTTCGCGTGCGCCTTGGGCTTCCAGCAGCAGGACATCGGGATGCTGTTGTTCGATCATCGCGGCAAGGTTTGCCACCTCGCCGGGCCAGATTTGCAATTGGATCGCAGCGCCCTCGCCGCTCAGATAATCGCGCAGCGGCTTGAGCGTTTCGGCGTTGCGCGACAGAACCGCGACTTTCATGGCGGGCCCGGCCTTTTTCTGAGCATCGACCAGGTGCTGCTTGATGGCCGTCGTCCGTTCGGCTTCAGCTGATCCCATATCGACTCGCGAGATATTCATGCTCATTTCTCCATCCAGAGGGTGCGTAGTGCATTGACTGACTCATCCGCTCAGAGAAGGCCCAGTGCCTCGGCGGGCATGATGACCGTGGCGCCGGGCAGGGGAAGGCTGAACAGATCGCCGAACCAGCCGATCATCGGCGTGTAGGCAATCGGTGCGCCGCCGCTCTCCAGCGTTGCGCGGACAAAAAGGATGCAGTTGGGGCTGGCCAGCAGGCAGTTGGTCAGGTTGTCCTGCGCGCTGGCAATACCGCTAATCGGGTTGCTGCTGCTCACTGCGTCGGCATAGCTGTGATAGAAGCCCAGGTTGACCGTGGCATTAGTCACTTCCGGCGCGCCGGCCAAAGCGCCGTTGCCGTTGCGAAAAACCGCGTAGCGCTGGACTGAATTGCTCTCGCTCGTCCAGTTCACCACTTGGGCGCGCGCCGCCCGCCGGGTGACTTCCTGCACCGTATTGGCGACATAGAACAGGCGTCCGAACTCGACAATCCCGAGCATCAGCGGAAGAAAAGCAAACAAGGAGATCAGGGCAAATTCAACGGCGGCAGCGCCGGACTGGTGGCGCCGGGAAAGAAGTGAATTGCGCGAGTGGATGGGGGATTTCATGAAGTCGGCTCCTACCACAGGTATGGCATGGTGGTATGCGGCGCCAGCGTCACTGTCGAAGCGCCACCACCACCGATAAAAGGAAACACCGCGCCGATGCCCAGCGCGTATTGCGCGCGAACCGTCACGCTGCTGATGTCGGTCGGCAGGACGGCGGCGGCGCATGCAGTGGGCGCGCAGGAAACGGTGACATTGGTGGTGCTGAAAGCCGGCACGCCACCCGCGACCGCTTCGCCGACGACCATCTGCCGGGCCGTCGTAGCGGCGCCGGAGAGGTTGGCCGTCGGTACGCTCGACAAATAGCGGGCCGCGTCCCGGGTGCCTTTCAGCATCGCGTCGTAGTACCAGAAGGCGCGACCAAATTCGACGATGCCGGCGCCGATCAGCAGCAAGACGAACATGATGATGGCGAACTCGACGGCGGCCACCCCTTTCTGGGGGGGGGAAAGCGAACACCGGGCGGCGATGGGGGGCAGGAGATTGGGCATGATGGTCACTCAGCGATAGAGCTTGATATCCGGCGCGCTGGCCTTCAGCTGCTGGGTCGTCTCGATGTATTCGGCATAAATGCCCTTGCTGCCTCCGGTGCCGACCGCCATGACCGGCATGAAGAAACGACCGAAACCGGTAATCGGGACGGGCTTGCCCGAGCCTTTGACGCTGCCATTGCACGCCCCGACGCCGCCGATCGCCATGGTGATGATTCGTCGCCCGGCTTGTTCGTGGATCTTGTAGGCGTCAGCGGGCGCTTTATAGTAGCTGCCCGACGTTTGCGTATAGGGCGTGCCGCCACCGCTGGCGCTCGACGGATAGTTGCCATTGACCGGCGGCACGCCGGGCAGAGCCGGCGGACGCACCGCCGACCAATAGACGCCGCTCTGCTGGGTGGGCAGGGGCGTCATCCAGTTTTCCTTGGCGCAGCTCGGGCCGGAATTGCAGAGATACTCCTTGACGTTGGCATCGGGCCGGCAGCTTTCGGCACTGTCCTTGAACGATCCCTTGAACTCGCCGAAACGGGTGTTATAGGCCTGCGCCATTTTTCCGAAAGCCGCCTGCGTCCGGCTGGAATAGGTTCCGGGGCTGATGCACGCGACCTTGCCGACGCAG
>CAJAHZ010000397.1 GCA_903939665.1 uncultured Pseudomonadota bacterium
TACGCAATACAGCGCAATCGGCAAGGGCAGGCCGAGCAGTGTGCCGGTGAGGTATTGCCGGAACCTGATGCCGGACAAGGCGAGCGCGTAGTTGAGCGCGGGAACGGTTTGAAACAGAATTCTGAGCAATACAACGCTGCGGATCGGCTGGGCGTCGAGCCTGCCGAGGATGCGGGCGGCGGTCTTGCCCGTGAGTTCGCGCAGGGCGTTGCCGCCTACGAAGCGGATCGTGAAAAATGTCAGCACGCATGAAATGCTGGCGGCAACATAGGTGGCAAGGCCGCCCCAGCCACGTCCGAGGGTGAGGACGGCAGCCGCGAGAAACAGCCAGCCGGGAATCTGGATGAGGTTGCCCAGCGAGAACAGGGCGATGAAGATGATCAGTCCGCTGATCCGGTGTTCGGCGATCCGCTGCTGCAGAAAATCCAGGCTGAAGTGCTGGCGCAGCCCCAATAGCTCAAAGCCTGCGAGCAGCAGCCCGAGAAAAATGGCGACAGCGATTAGTCGTGTGTGGCGCTGCATCGGTGCTTCCTGAAGTTGCGTGTTATCACAGCGCGCAGTTTGCTCGCAATCGGCGAGTTGCACGAACCCGGCAAAGCGCCCCTGTGCGATCAACATTCTGTAAGGCGCGGGCATCTTCTCCGACTACTGATAGGAAGGCTTGTCCCGCTCGGTCTGGGGGCCGTTCCAATTTTATTTACCTGTGGAGGTCTGTGATGGGAATTAGTGGCTGTACGTCTTGTCAGAAAGGTGGCTTGGAGGCGCTCAGGGATTATGGGCGTGATATTCAAGTGCGTCATGAGCGGGTTGTGGCAAAGGTTGGGGCGCAGGCGGCGGGTGTCTTGGCGACAAGCGCCGGGAATCGGCCTGTCGAGAGCGCCGTGGTCGGCAGCAGGATCAGCATCAGGGCATAGTTAAAAAAGTTTTTTCTGCTGTAAGTAATTCGCGGTTCGTGCGTCTAATCAGTGTCGGCAAGGCGGGCCGGAAACGGTTCGCTGCGACACTACCTCATCACTACCAGGAGAAACAAAATGTCGAATCAACTTTCCGGTGTTGCTCTGGCTGCTGCGGCGGCTGCGCTTTTCGCTTCGGGTGCCTTCATGACACCGCTGGCTCAGGCTGCGGATGGCGCCACGGTTCATTGCACAGGTATTAATTCTTGCAAGGGTACGGCTGAGTGCAAGACGGCGAAGAATGATTGTAAAGGGATGAATGCCTGCAAGGGGCAGGGCTGGGTGAGCAAGCCCAGCGCCAAGGAATGTACGGATGCCGGTGGCAAGGTCGCCAAGTAATTGATGGTCCGGGTCGCCCCGGTCGATGCCGGGGCGATCGTTTTTCGTCGGGAGAAGTCAATGAGCCAAGTTCTGCAAGGTTTCGGCCTGGGGTTGCGCACCGAGCATTACAGCGATTTTGTCGCGGCGCCGCAGCGGGTCGACTGGCTCGAAATCATCTCCGAGAATTATCTGGTCGATGGCGGCAAGCCCTTGCACTTTCTTGACCGCATTCGTCGCGACTATCCGATGGCGATGCACGGTGTATCGCTGTCGATTGGCAGCAGTGATCCGCTCGATACCGATTATCTGCGCCAACTCAAGGCGCTGGTTCGGCGCGTCGAGCCGGCCTGGGTGTCCGACCATCTGTGCTGGACGGGAACCGATTCGCTGAATCTGCACGACCTGCTGCCTCTGCCTTATACCGAAGCAAGCTTGCGCCATCTCGTGCCGCGCGTGGCGCAGATGCAGGATCTGCTCGGCTGCCCCTTTCTGCTCGAAAACGTCTCCAGCTATGTGCGCTATCGCGCCGATGAGATGAGCGAGTGGGCATTCATCGCAGAACTGGTGGCACGCACCGGCTGCGAGTTGCTGCTCGATGTGAATAACGTTTATGTGAATAGCATCAACCATGGTTTCGATCCGCGCACGTTTATCGATGCGATGCCGGCTGCGGCGGTACGGCAGATCCACCTCGCAGGCCATGAGGATCACGGTGGCTACATTGTCGATACGCACGACCATCCGGTCTGCGATGCCGTGTGGGATCTCTATGCCTACACCGTGCGCCGGACCGGTGCGGTACCGACAATGATCGAGCGCGATGACAATATTCCGCCGCTCGCCGAACTGGTCGATGAACTCGATGCGGCCCGGCTGGTAGCGCAGCGGGTGCTCGCTGAACGGCGGCAGGCAGCATGAGCGCCGTTGCCGAATCGCAGCGCCGTTTCCAGCAGGCGGTACTGGCTGAGGATGCCACCCCCGGCTTGTTCGTCGCCGAGGGGCCGGACCTCGCCGGCGGGCTCGGGCTGTATCTGATGGCCTATCGCGTCCGCTTGCTGGCGGCGCTGCGCGACAACTTTCCGGTCCTGCATCGTGCGCTCGGCGACGAGGATTTTGCCGCTCTGGCGCATGACTACATCGATGCGCATCCTTCGCGTTTTCGCTCGATCCGCTGGTTTGGCGATGCGCTCGTCGACTTTCTTGACGCCGACCCCGAGCGTTTGCCGCATCCGGCGCTGGCCGATGTGGCGCGCATGGACTGGGCGATGCGCGGGGCTTTTGATGCGCGGGAGGTATCGCTGCTGACGCTGCCCGATCTTGCCGCGCTGGCGCCCGAAGCCTGGCCGCTGAAGCGCTTCGCTCTGCTACCGTCGGTGCGCATCATCGAGTTGAACTGGCGTGTTGAGCCGATCTGGCGCGCGCTCAACGAAGATGCGGATGCGCAGAGCGAAGCGCCCGAGCTTTTTGCTCACCTGCTGCTGGTGTGGCGACCGAAGCTCGATTGCCTCTGGCGTTCCGCCGCTGGCGCAGAAGCCGCGGCCTTGCGCGCAGTAGCGCAGGGCGCAAATTTTGCCGAGTGCTGCGAGTCGATCGCGCAAAGCGGCGAGCCCGATCCGGCGACGGTCGCAGCCGGATTGTTGCAGCGCTGGGTCTCGGATGGTTTGCTGATGCGTGAAGAAGCGCTCTAGCAGGCGTTGCGCCATGCCAGACGCGGCATTTCCTTGCTTCGACTGATTCAGTAGTTTTGGCGTATTCCTGTTTTCCTACGTCGATTGGGCGCAAAGCCGACAGACGCTGTTTGCCTGAATCAACAGAATGTCCTCTGAATCAATCGGACTGCTCACGGCATCGGGATGCCGGGTTTCCAACGCATTCAGGAGCTCATCGTGAAAACGCTATTTTCCCTCGCCTCATTTCTCGTTGCCACCGTTGCGTGGGTAGTGGCAGTTGCCGATTTTTCCCTTGCCCGGGTTTTCGAGTTCCGTCGTCCGTATCTGGTGCCACGACGCACTTTCTTCGCGGCCTACTGGGCAAGCCGTGCCTACCTGACGGGGCAACCCCTGAATCTGCACACCTTCCGCATCCGGGACTACCCGCGGCATAACTGCCTTTGACTTCTGTCGCAGGAGACGGCGCTGCAGGTCGTTGAGCGGCGATTTGCCGCATCCCAGAATTTCTTGAAGGGGCCCTTGTTTCCTCAGGCCTTCGCGGCATCGGCGCGCCGCAAACCGCCGAGGGCGAAAGGAATAAAGCCGATCAAAATCCCGCCGATTCCCATGATGTTGGTGACCATGTCGAAGGTGGGAATGCTGTAGATCGCGATAAAAACCATAAACAGGGCGGCCAGCAATGGCCAGAGAACAAATGATATTGCGTTGTATGCGCCGGCTTTTAATTTGTCCCGATAATGCCAGGCGCAAGCAAACCCGGCGAGGCTCATGTAAAAGCAGATCTGGAAACCAATGGCCAGAATCGAGCTTTCGAGGATCTGCTTCACCGAGGGCATGAATGACGAGCTGAAGAGCAGCAAGACGCCGAGGAACCAGATCACAAAGGTTGCTACCCAAGGTGTTTTCCACTCGGGATGGATTTTGGCGTAACGGGGATGCAGCATCTCGTCCCGCGCCATGGCGAACATGCTGCGACTGAATTGCAGAATTTGCGTTTCGATCGTGCCGACGGTGCTCAGGATGGTCGAAAGCACCGCCAGATAATTCCACGGCGCGGGAAACAGCTTGTTGGCGATCGCGTAAAGCACATTCGTGTTGGCCTGTGATATTTCCTCGTCGTTGAGCACGATCAATACCACGATCATCATGATGATGAAGAACAGGATCAGGTTGACCATGGCCCAGAAGGCTCCTTTGCCTGCCGGATGCGCCTTGCCGGAGTCGCCGGTCTTGGTTTCCTCGCTAAGATTCATGGTCACATCCCAGCCCCAGTAGAAGAAAATGGCCGTCAGAGCGCCCGTGGCAAATAACTGGGGGGTAAAGGAAAACGGCGAAAACCAGATGATCGAAGGCGGGTGCGCCGGGCGGTCGCCATATTGCATAAAGGCTGCGATGATCAGGGCAAAGACCACCACCGTTTCAATCCCGGTCAGAATGAGTTGGGTATAGCTTGCGTGCTTGATCCCCTTGGTCACGACAAGGGTGACCAGCGTCAGCCAAATGGCAGCGGTACCAGTTACCCAGAGCGTATTCTCGACCAGATCGGGAGCAATCAATATCAGGGTCGAGGTGGCGGCGGGTATCGTGGCGGACACCATGAAAAATATCGACGCCACCAGCAATCCCCAGCCGGTGAAGAATCCCCAGGTTCTGCCAAAGACTTGCCCTACCCAGGCATAAGCAGCACCGGCATGTGGCGTGATCTTGCTGAGGTGAAAGAACGCCAGCATGATGCCGAACATCACCAGGCCACAATAGAAAATGCTGCCGACCGACAGAACGCCGACCGACGCCACAATGGCGGCGGTTGTTACGGCAACGCTGAATGCCGGCGCAGTGCCCGCTATGCCCATAATCGCCGACTCGAAGGTTCCGAGTGATCCTTTGGCTAATTCCCCATGTGTTGACACGATATTTCCCCGAGCGGATGAATTTGAAATGACAGGCAGGATGATAATCTGCTTTGGCTGATATCCGGTTGGCCGGTGCAATCGCCCTGGCTCTGCGCAATGCTCGCGAGGCAAGGTAGGGTGAACTGGGCAAGAATACGGAACAGCTCCAAGTTGGCCACGTCGGAATTTCGTGGCAGTCTCCCAAGGGCTCGCCACCCTAATCAAAATTGCGTTGGCCTCGTCGGCTACGGCCTCCCTGCTCTGGGTTGGGGTCATCGGTCAGCCACCAGAGCAAGGAATGGGGCAGGCCGGAAGTTGAATTGAAAATGAATGCGGCTTGCCGCTATGGATTTGTGTTGCCACTTGACTCAGCGCCGGCTAATGGGTGAGCCCTTTGGCTGCCACCCAGGAACAATTGCAGAAGTAATTTCCGGGTAGTGAGATATCAATACTAGTGAAATGAGGAGTTTGCCATGCCCAATCTGTCGGTCAAACTGGATGAAGCAACGCGTCACCGCCTGCTGGAGGTTGCCGCCGGCCAAGGCATCACCCCCCACGCCTTCATGATCAAGGCCATCGGCACCGAGTTGGCGCAGGCAGAGGCGGAGGCAGCTTTTGTGGCACGGGCATTGGCGGCACGCACGCAGGTAATCGCCACCGGCCAGGTCATCGATGGCCCGGCTTTTGCGGACTATCTACGTTGCCGTGTGCGGGGGCAGTCTGCTACGCGCCCGTCGGCAAAGGCCATTACGGAGTGTGTGGAAACCAAAGAATGACGTGCTGGCTGCTAGCGCCGGAAGCCGCAGATGACTTGGAGCGTCTGGCGGACTTTCTTCTGAAGGCTGATGCTGAATGCGCTATTGAAACGATCGACTTGATTCTCGATGCCCTCATGGTTCTGGAACGGCATCCGCGTATGGGTCGGCCTTTGCCACAGGGTTTGCGCGAACTGATCATTTCCCGCGGCCAATCCGGGGGCCTGGCGCTTTACAGCTATGACGAAGGCGCTGATATGGCACTGATTCTAGTGGTGCGCCATCAACGCGAGCAGGATTACCACTGAGCGTGCCATTTTCAACGGCAGCAAGGCTGTGAACCGGCCTTCCAAAATCGCTGGCCCGATCATCACGTCGCCTGGAAAATATCCTTTGATCGTTCGCGTTTTTCGTGGCCGTTGGCTCTGACGCGCATTGCTGTCATTGGTGTTATTGAGGTCAGCTTCGCATTCTTTTTGGCGGATCGAAAGGGTCAGAATCTATTGATCCCTTGAGCGTGAGCCGCCTGCCGTAGCACCCGCTCAGCCCAGCGATTAAGACTCTGCCCCGTGTGTTGTGCTGCGGCCTTGAGTGCCGCGGCGTGAACCGCCGGGTCAACGCGCAGCATGAGTCGACCGGATGCAGGTTTTTCTGGAGCCTGCTTCAGTTTTTCGCAGGCGGCGACATAGTCGTCAACCGCCTCATGGAAAGCACTTGTGAATGCAGCAACTGATTCACCATGAAAAATGATGAAGTCATCAATATCAAGCGCGCCCGACCAGAATGTTGTCGACCGGATCAAATTCCAGGGCGGCAATGTAGCCTCGGTAAGTGATTGTGTTTTTCATGGCCTGATCTCCAGTTTTATCAAAAACTCGCGTGTCGCCTTGACGCAATAGATGAGTGCTTGCCGTTGCAGATGCGGGCGGGGAAAGTACGCTCGCCTGCCATTTTTCTCGAACATCACCGACGATCCGCTTCCTTTCACAACATTACAGCCGACAGCCACCAGCAGCGTCTCGATCCGATTCCACGGAATGTTTCGACATAAAGCGGACGCTACCCTTTGTCCACTGACCAACCTGGTCGATGGCGACGTCCGCGACGATATAACCGCGCTCACTGATCTGTTTGATCGCTCGGAGAATGCCACTGGGCCGGTGAGGGTCGAAGGACTGTTTCTGAAGAGTCGCTTATCTATTGGCTTTCGGGCAAGTTGGTGGCGTAGATCGCCAGCTGTGCCGGGCTGCAGGGCAGCAGTGTTGTAAGGATTTTCGGCAGAATTGCAAGCAGAACCAGAAACACGAATTCACCAGAGGCATGAATCAAGAAAGCGCGGCCGCTAATTCTCACCGCAGGGGCGATAACGGGTGATGTTCTCAGGCAAGGGCAAGGTGCTAACCGGCGCTTGCGCCGTTACGCCCCGCTGAGGGTGGCCCCCGACGCGCTCAATCAATCTTGCCGCAGCAAGGCTGCGAGTTCGCGCAGTCCGATGCCCCAGCGCGAAGCACTCTTGGCCGGGATGCACGCAGACGAGCGTTTGATCTCGATCGCCAGCTAGGGCTGGCCGCCATTTTTTTCAACTGAAGGGGTAAGCATGGCTTCGGATTTTAGCGATGCTGACCCCTTTCTTTTGCCGATGGATTGCTTTGGTTCTGACCACTATGAACGCCGCGTTCTCGAGTCACAGCGCTGTGGCAATTTGCAACTCACAGCATCAAGGTGTTACTCTGGTGTTACCTTAAGGAAACGGGTGCCCAACAATGTCCACTACTTCACTGAAGCTTTCTGACGAACTCAAGCAACGAACTGCCGCAGCCGCTGAGAAGAAAGGAGTCTCGCCGCATGCATTCATGGTCCATGCTATTGAGCAGGCAGCCACGGCAGCAGAGCGGCGGTCCAGTTTTGTTAGCGAAGCACAGGCCGCACGGGATCAAATGCTGAGCACTGGGAAAGGCTACGACGCCAGTGAGGTTCATGCCTACCTGAAAGCGCGCGCTTCTGGCAATAAGTCTGCAAAGCCGAAAGCCAAATCTTGGCAAAGCTGATCTATTCGGCACGCGCGCTCGCAGATTTTGAAAGGCTAACCGACTTCCTGATTGAGGCAGACCATTCCGCAGCAGCAGAGACAGTGGGATTGATCGAGGAAGCCGTCGAATTGTTAGCGCGTCATCCACTGATCGGCCGTCCTGTAGAGTATGAATTGCGAGAGTTGGTGATATCTCGAGGTCGTACGGGTTATGTGGCCCTCTATAGCTTTGAGGAGGGCCAAGATGCCGTCCTGATTCTTACGATCCGTCATCAACGTGAAGCCGGCTATTGGGGGCAGGACGATGTCTGAGTTCGGCCGTTATGGAAAGCTTTCCATAACGGCCGAACTCAGACATCGTCCTGCCCCCAATAGCCGGCTTCACGTTGATGACGGATCGTAAGAATCAGGACGGCATCTTGGCCCTCCTCAAAGCTATAGAGGGCCACATAACCCGTACGACCTCGAGATATCACCAACTCTCGCAATTCATACTCTACAGGACGGCCGATCAGTGGATGACGCGCTAACAATTCGACGGCTTCCTCGATCAATCCCACTGTCTCTGCTGCTGCGGAATGGTCTGCCTCAATCAGGAAGTCGGTTAGCCTTTCAAAATCTGCGAGCGCGCGTGCCGAATAGATCAGCTTTGCCAAGATTTGGCTTTCGGCTTTGCAGACTTATTGCCAGAAGCGCGCGCTTTCAGGTAGGCATGAACCTCACTGGCGTCGTAGCCTTTCCCAGTGCTCAGCATTTGATCCCGTGCGGCCTGTGCTTCGCTAACAAAACTGGACCGCCGCTCTGCTGCCGTGGCTGCCTGCTCAATAGCATGGACCATGAATGCATGCGGCGAGACTCCTTTCTTCTCAGCGGCTGCGGCAGTTCGTTGCTTGAGTTCGTCAGAAAGCTTCAGTGAAGTAGTGGACATTGTTGGGCACCCGTTTCCTTAAGGTAACACCAGAGTAACACCTTGATGCTGTGAGTTGCAAATTGCCACAGCGCTGTGACTCGAGAACGCGGCGTTCATAGTGGTCAGAACCAAAGCAATCCATCGGCAAAAGAAAGGGGTCAGCATCGCTAAAATCCGAAGCCATGCTTACCCCTTCAGTTGAAAAAAATGGCGGCCAGCCCTAGCTGGCGATCGAGATCAAACGCTCGTCTGCGTGCATCCCGGCCAAGAGTGCTTCGCGCTGGGGCATCGGACTGCGCGAACTCGCAGCCTTGCTGCGGCAAGATTGATTGAGCGCGTCGGGGGCCACCCTCAGCGGGGCGTAACGGCGCAAGCGCCGGTTAGCACCTTGCCCTTGCCTGAGAACATCACCCGTTATCGCCCCTGCGGTGAGAATTAGCGGCCGCGCTTTCTTGATTCATGCCTCTGGTGAATTCGTGTTTCTGGTTCTGCTTGCAATTCTGCCGAAAATCCTTACAACACTGCTGCCCTGCAGCCCGGCACAGCTGGCGATCTACGCCACCAACTTGCCCGAAAGCCAATAGATAAGCGACTCTTCAGAAACAGTCCTTCGACCCTCACCGGCCCAGTGGCATTCTCCGAGCGATCAAACAGATCAGTGAGCGCGGTTATATCGTCGCGGACGTCGCCATCGACCAGGTTGGTCAGTGGACAAAGGGTAGCGTCCGCTTTATGTCGAAACATTCCGTGGAATCGGATCGAGACGCTGCTGGTGGCTGTCGGCTGTAATGTTGTGAAAGGAAGCGGATCGTCGGTGATGTTCGAGAAAAATGGCAGGCGAGCGTACTTTCCCCGCCCGCATCTGCAACGGCAAGCACTCATCTATTGCGTCAAGGCGACACGCGAGTTTTTGATAAAACTGGAGATCAGGCCATGAAAAACACAATCACTTACCGAGGCTACATTGCCGCCCTGGAATTTGATCCGGTCGACAACATTCTGGTCGGGCGCGCTTGATATTGATGACTTCATCATTTTTCATGGTGAATCAGTTGCTGCATTCACAAGTGCTTTCCATGAGGCGGTTGACGACTATGTCGCCGCCTGCGAAAAACTGAAGCAGGCTCCAGAAAAACCTGCATCCGGTCGACTCATGCTGCGCGTTGACCCGGCGGTTCACGCCGCGGCACTCAAGGCCGCAGCACAACACACGGGGCAGAGTCTTAATCGCTGGGCTGAGCGGGTGCTACGGCAGGCGGCTCACGCTCAAGGGATCAATAGATTCTGACCCTTTCGATCCGCCAAAAAGAATGCGAAGCTGACCTCAATAACACCAATGACAGCAATGCGCGTCAGAGCCAACGGCCACGAAAAACGCGAACGATCAAAGGATATTTTCCAGGCGACGTGATGATCGGGCCAGCGATTTTGGAAGGCCGGTTCACAGCCTTGCTGCCGTTGAAAATGGCACGCTCAGTGGTAATCCTGCTCGCGTTGATGGCGCACCACTAGAATCAGTGCCATATCAGCGCCTTCGTCATAGCTGTAAAGCGCCAGGCCCCCGGATTGGCCGCGGGAAATGATCAGTTCGCGCAAACCCTGTGGCAAAGGCCGACCCATACGCGGATGCCGTTCCAGAACCATGAGGGCATCGAGAATCAAGTCGATCGTTTCAATAGCGCATTCAGCATCAGCCTTCAGAAGAAAGTCCGCCAGACGCTCCAAGTCATCTGCGGCTTCCGGCGCTAGCAGCCAGCACGTCATTCTTTGGTTTCCACACACTCCGTAATGGCCTTTGCCGACGGGCGCGTAGCAGACTGCCCCCGCACACGGCAACGTAGATAGTCCGCAAAAGCCGGGCCATCGATGACCTGGCCGGTGGCGATTACCTGCGTGCGTGCCGCCAATGCCCGTGCCACAAAAGCTGCCTCCGCCTCTGCCTGCGCCAACTCGGTGCCGATGGCCTTGATCATGAAGGCGTGGGGGGTGATGCCTTGGCCGGCGGCAACCTCCAGCAGGCGGTGACGCGTTGCTTCATCCAGTTTGACCGACAGATTGGGCATGGCAAACTCCTCATTTCACTAGTATTGATATCTCACTACCCGGAAATTACTTCTGCAATTGTTCCTGGGTGGCAGCCAAAGGGCTCACCCATTAGCCGGCGCTGAGTCAAGTGGCAACACAAATCCATAGCGGCAAGCCGCATTCATTTTCAATTCAACTTCCGGCCTGCCCCATTCCTTGCTCTGGTGGCTGACCGATGACCCCAACCCAGAGCAGGGAGGCCGTAGCCGACGAGGCCAACGCAATTTTGATTAGGGTGGCGAGCCCTTGGGAGACTGCCACGAAATTCCGACGTGGCCAACTTGGAGCTGTTCCGTATTCTTGCCCAGTTCACCCTACCTTGCCTCGCGAGCATTGCGCAGAGCCAGGGCGATTGCACCGGCCAACCGGATATCAGCCAAAGCAGATTATCATCCTGCCTGTCATTTCAAATTCATCCGCTCGGGGAAATATCGTGTCAACACATGGGGAATTAGCCAAAGGATCACTCGGAACCTTCGAGTCGGCGATTATGGGCATAGCGGGCACTGCGCCGGCATTCAGCGTTGCCGTAACAACCGCCGCCATTGTGGCGTCGGTCGGCGTTCTGTCGGTCGGCAGCATTTTCTATTGTGGCCTGGTGATGTTCGGCATCATGCTGGCGTTCTTTCACCTCAGCAAGATCACGCCACATGCCGGTGCTGCTTATGCCTGGGTAGGGCAAGTCTTTGGCAGAACCTGGGGATTCTTCACCGGCTGGGGATTGCTGGTGGCGTCGATATTTTTCATGGTGTCCGCCACGATACCCGCCGCCACCTCGACCCTGATATTGATTGCTCCCGATCTGGTCGAGAATACGCTCTGGGTAACTGGTACCGCTGCCATTTGGCTGACGCTGGTCACCCTTGTCGTGACCAAGGGGATCAAGCACGCAAGCTATACCCAACTCATTCTGACCGGGATTGAAACGGTGGTGGTCTTTGCCCTGATCATCGCAGCCTTTATGCAATATGGCGACCGCCCGGCGCACCCGCCTTCGATCATCTGGTTTTCGCCGTTTTCCTTTACCCCCCAGTTATTTGCCACGGGCGCTCTGACGGCCATTTTCTTCTACTGGGGCTGGGATGTGACCATGAATCTTAGCGAGGAAACCAAGACCGGCGACTCCGGCAAGGCGCATCCGGCAGGCAAAGGAGCCTTCTGGGCCATGGTCAACCTGATCCTGTTCTTCATCATCATGATGATCGTGGTATTGATCGTGCTCAACGACGAGGAAATATCACAGGCCAACACGAATGTGCTTTACGCGATCGCCAACAAGCTGTTTCCCGCGCCGTGGAATTATCTGGCGGTGCTTTCGACCATCCTGAGCACCGTCGGCACGATCGAAACGCAAATTCTGCAATTCAGTCGCAGCATGTTCGCCATGGCGCGGGACGAGATGCTGCATCCCCGTTACGCCAAAATCCATCCCGAGTGGAAAACACCTTGGGTAGCAACCTTTGTGATCTGGTTCCTCGGCGTCTTGCTGCTCTTCAGCTCGTCATTCATGCCCTCGGTGAAGCAGATCCTCGAAAGCTCGATTCTGGCCATTGGTTTCCAGATCTGCTTTTACATGAGCCTCGCCGGGTTTGCTTGCGCCTGGCATTATCGGGACAAATTAAAAGCCGGCGCATACAACGCAATATCATTTGTTCTCTGGCCATTGCTGGCCGCCCTGTTTATGGTTTTTATCGCGATCTACAGCATTCCCACCTTCGACATGGTCACCAACATCATGGGAATCGGCGGGATTTTGATCGGCTTTATTCCTTTCGCCCTCGGCGGTTTGCGGCGCGCCGATGCCGCGAAGGCCTGAGGAAACAAGGGCCCCTTCAAGAAATTCTGGGATGCGGCAAATCGCCGCTCAACGACCTGCAGCGCCGTCTCCTGCGACAGAAGTCAAAGGCAGTTATGCCGCGGGTAGTCCCGGATGCGGAAGGTGTGCAGATTCAGGGGTTGCCCCGTCAGGTAGGCACGGCTTGCCCAGTAGGCCGCGAAGAAAGTGCGTCGTGGCACCAGATACGGACGACGGAACTCGAAAACCCGGGCAAGGGAAAAATCGGCAACTGCCACTACCCACGCAACGGTGGCAACGAGAAATGAGGCGAGGGAAAATAGCGTTTTCACGATGAGCTCCTGAATGCGTTGGAAACCCGGCATCCCGATGCCGTGAGCAGTCCGATTGATTCAGAGGACATTCTGTTGATTCAGGCAAACAGCGTCTGTCGGCTTTGCGCCCAATCGACGTAGGAAAACAGGAATACGCCAAAACTACTGAATCAGTCGAAGCAAGGAAATGCCGCGTCTGGCATGGCGCAACGCCTGCTAGAGCGCTTCTTCACGCATCAGCAAACCATCCGAGACCCAGCGCTGCAACAATCCGGCTGCGACCGTCGCCGGATCGGGCTCGCCGCTTTGCGCGATCGACTCGCAGCACTCGGCAAAATTTGCGCCCTGCGCTACTGCGCGCAAGGCCGCGGCTTCTGCGCCAGCGGCGGAACGCCAGAGGCAATCGAGCTTCGGTCGCCACACCAGCAGCAGGTGAGCAAAAAGCTCGGGCGCTTCGCTCTGCGCATCCGCATCTTCGTTGAGCGCGCGCCAGATCGGCTCAACACGCCAGTTCAACTCGATGATGCGCACCGACGGTAGCAGAGCGAAGCGCTTCAGCGGCCAGGCTTCGGGCGCCAGCGCGGCAAGATCGGGCAGCGTCAGCAGCGATACCTCCCGCGCATCAAAAGCCCCGCGCATCGCCCAGTCCATGCGCGCCACATCGGCCAGCGCCGGATGCGGCAAACGCTCGGGGTCGGCGTCAAGAAAGTCGACGAGCGCATCGCCAAACCAGCGGATCGAGCGAAAACGCGAAGGATGCGCATCGATGTAGTCATGCGCCAGAGCGGCAAAATCCTCGTCGCCGAGCGCACGATGCAGGACCGGAAAGTTGTCGCGCAGCGCCGCCAGCAAGCGGACGCGATAGGCCATCAGATACAGCCCGAGCCCGCCGGCGAGGTCCGGCCCCTCGGCGACGAACAAGCCGGGGGTGGCATCCTCAGCCAGTACCGCCTGCTGGAAACGGCGCTGCGATTCGGCAACGGCGCTCATGCTGCCTGCCGCCGTTCAGCGAGCACCCGCTGCGCTACCAGCCGGGCCGCATCGAGTTCATCGACCAGTTCGGCGAGCGGCGGAATATTGTCATCGCGCTCGATCATTGTCGGTACCGCACCGGTCCGGCGCACGGTGTAGGCATAGAGATCCCACACGGCATCGCAGACCGGATGGTCGTGCGTATCGACAATGTAGCCACCGTGATCCTCATGGCCTGCGAGGTGGATCTGCCGTACCGCCGCAGCCGGCATCGCATCGATAAACGTGCGCGGATCGAAACCATGGTTGATGCTATTCACATAAACGTTATTCACATCGAGCAGCAACTCGCAGCCGGTGCGTGCCACCAGTTCTGCGATGAATGCCCACTCGCTCATCTCATCGGCGCGATAGCGCACATAGCTGGAGACGTTTTCGAGCAGAAAGGGGCAGCCGAGCAGATCCTGCATCTGCGCCACGCGCGGCACGAGATGGCGCAAGCTTGCTTCGGTATAAGGCAGAGGCAGCAGGTCGTGCAGATTCAGCGAATCGGTTCCCGTCCAGCACAGATGGTCGGACACCCAGGCCGGCTCGACGCGCCGAACCAGCGCCTTGAGTTGGCGCAGATAATCGGTATCGAGCGGATCACTGCTGCCAATCGACAGCGATACACCGTGCATCGCCATCGGATAGTCGCGACGAATGCGGTCAAGAAAGTGCAAGGGCTTGCCGCCATCGACCAGATAATTCTCGGAGATGATTTCGAGCCAGTCGACCCGCTGCGGCGCCGCGACAAAATCGCTGTAATGCTCGGTGCGCAACCCCAGGCCGAAACCTTGCAGAACTTGGCTCATTGACTTCTCCCGACGAAAAACGATCGCCCCGGCATCGACCGGGGCGACCCGGACCATCAATTACTTGGCGACCTTGCCACCGGCATCCGTACATTCCTTGGCGCTGGGCTTGCTCACCCAGCCCTGCCCCTTGCAGGCATTCATCCCTTTACAATCATTCTTCGCCGTCTTGCACTCAGCCGTACCCTTGCAAGAATTAATACCTGTGCAATGAACCGTGGCGCCATCCGCAGCCTGAGCCAGCGGTGTCATGAAGGCACCCGAAGCGAAAAGCGCAGCCGCCGCAGCAGCCAGAGCAACACCGGAAAGTTGATTCGACATTTTGTTTCTCCTGGTAGTGATGAGGTAGTGTCGCAGCGAACCGTTTCCGGCCCGCCTTGCCGACACTGATTAGACGCACGAACCGCGAATTACTTACAGCAGAAAAAACTTTTTTAACTATGCCCTGATGCTGATCCTGCTGCCGACCACGGCGCTCTCGACAGGCCGATTCCCGGCGCTTGTCGCCAAGACACCCGCCGCCTGCGCCCCAACCTTTGCCACAACCCGCTCATGACGCACTTGAATATCACGCCCATAATCCCTGAGCGCCTCCAAGCCACCTTTCTGACAAGACGTACAGCCACTAATTCCCATCACAGACCTCCACAGGTAAATAAAATTGGAACGGCCCCCAGACCGAGCGGGACAAGCCTTCCTATCAGTAGTCGGAGAAGATGCCCGCGCCTTACAGAATGTTGATCGCACAGGGGCGCTTTGCCGGGTTCGTGCAACTCGCCGATTGCGAGCAAACTGCGCGCTGTGATAACACGCAACTTCAGGAAGCACCGATGCAGCGCCACACACGACTAATCGCTGTCGCCATTTTTCTCGGGCTGCTGCTCGCAGGCTTTGAGCTATTGGGGCTGCGCCAGCACTTCAGCCTGGATTTTCTGCAGCAGCGGATCGCCGAACACCGGATCAGCGGACTGATCATCTTCATCGCCCTGTTCTCGCTGGGCAACCTCATCCAGATTCCCGGCTGGCTGTTTCTCGCGGCTGCCGTCCTCACCCTCGGACGTGGCTGGGGCGGCCTTGCCACCTATGTTGCCGCCAGCATTTCATGCGTGCTGACATTTTTCACGATCCGCTTCGTAGGCGGCAACGCCCTGCGCGAACTCACGGGCAAGACCGCCGCCCGCATCCTCGGCAGGCTCGACGCCCAGCCGATCCGCAGCGTTGTATTGCTCAGAATTCTGTTTCAAACCGTTCCCGCGCTCAACTACGCGCTCGCCTTGTCCGGCATCAGGTTCCGGCAATACCTCACCGGCACACTGCTCGGCCTGCCCTTGCCGATTGCGCTGTATTGCGTA
>CAJAHZ010000398.1 GCA_903939665.1 uncultured Pseudomonadota bacterium
CGTAGAGCGCATTCGGCAGCAAGCGCAGCAACTTGGCGACGACGCCCATTTGCCAGGGAATCACCGCATAACTCGTACCGCGCTCGATGGCCCGCGCAAAGCGCCGCGCCGCCTCGGGCGCGGCAAGCATAAAAGGCATGCGATAGGGGTTGAGTTCAGTCATCGGTGTGGCGATATAGCCGGGGCAGATTGTCACCACCCGGACGCCCGAAGCGCGCATCTCAAGGCGCAGGCTTTCGAGATAGGAAGTAGCGGCCGCTTTCGAAGCGCTATAGGCCTCGGCACCCGGCAAGCCACGTATGCCAGCGACCGAAGCGATGCCGACCAGCCGTCCGCGACCGGCAAGATGCATGGCATGGGCAAACGGCGAAAAAGTCGCTGCCATGCCAAAGACGTTAACGTCCATCACCCGGCGGATTGCGTCGAGATCCTCGGCGCATTCGGTCAGCGTGCCCACCGAGACGCCAGCATTGGCGATCACGATGTCCGGCACGCCGAAGCGGGCGATAAAATCCTCTCCGGCAATGCGCAGCGCCACCGCATCGGTGACATCGAGCGGATAGCAAACAGACGTGCACGGCAGGCTTGCCGACAGGGCATTCAACCGTTCCGCACGGCGCGCCGCCAGCCCGACGATGGCGCCTTGCGCGGCATAATGCCGGGCCAATGCCTCGCCGATACCCGACGAAGCACCGGTGATGAATACCTTCAGGGCAGACTGCACATAGACTCCGCTCAAAAAAAATCGCCCGCGCTGAAAGGCTGCGGGCGACTCTGAATTATCGCGAACACCCGCGCTGAAAGCTCAGCGCGAATCCCGCGACTATTTTTTGCCGTTGCGGTCGGCGCGGGCCTTGTCGATCACCTTGTCAGCACGGGCAACCAGCTCCGCATAATCCTTGACGCCTTCGTTGATCACCAGATATTTGCCGTCAACCACGATCGCCGGAACACCCTGAATCTTGGCGCCCTGCGCCAGCTGATCGCCGCGCTTGACCTTGCTGACGACGCCAAAGGAGTTGTAAGCATCGGAGAATTTTTTGGCATCGACGCCCTGAGCGGTGACCCACTCGGCAATGCTTTTGTCGTCGTACAGTTTCAGGCCTTTTTCATGCAACGCATGAAACACGGCGCCGTCGAGCTTCGCCAGATCGCCCGTCGCTTCAAGTGCGTAGTAAAGCTTGGACAGGCTGGCCCACTGCGCACGACCAAAGGAAACCGGCACGCGCCTGAACGCGATGTCGGACGGCAGCTTGGCCGACCACTTGCTGACCGTCGGGTGAAACTCGCTGCAATGCGGGCAACCGTAGGAGAAAAATTCGAGTACTTCAATCTGTGCCGGATTATCCGTCGCCTGAGCCGGCGTGATGGGTGAATAATCACGGCCGGCAGTTTGCGCCGAGGCGGACAGGGCGACGGCAAACAGCCCCACGGTGATGGCGGCGAACCACCCGGTAATACGCTTATGCATTGTCATCTCCTCGGTTTCTCAATCTTTCTTGACCACATTGGCTTCGATACCCTGCTTGGCAAGATCGGCGCGCACACGGCTCACATCGTCCATCCGGTTGAACGGCCCAAGACGGACACGGAACCAGACCTTATCCTGCACCATCACCTGCTGCACCGACGCCTCAAGCCCAATCAACGCAAGCTTGGCCTTTTGGTTGTCCGCATCGTCGACATTCTGGAAAGAACCTGTCTGCAGGAAGAGCGCTTCCTTGAGCGGAGCTTCCTTCTCGCCCTTGCCCTTGGCCGCATCGGCTGGCTTGGGGTCAGGAATCGCATCGGCATTGCCGGGCAGTATCTTGTAGAACTCGAAACGCGGCTTGTCGCCGTTCTGCGGCGCCGGGTCGCCCGGCTTGCCCGGCAGCGGCGCTGGCGCAACCGCCGCGGCGCCCGGCTGCGGCGGTTTGCCGTTGTTTGCTGCCGGCAACGGCGTCTGCACTCCCTTGGTGGTGAACGGCAGCGGCATCTTGTTGATATACCAGACGACGCCGGCAGCCACCAGCACGCCGACCACGATACCGAGGAACAGACCGAGCAACGTGCCGCCGCCCGACTTCTTTTTGGCGGGCGCCTTGTTTTGCCGACGGGGTTTCATGTCACGACTCATGGAATTCCTTAATTTACATCGATTGCGGACAGCGGACGCCGAGAATCGCCATGCCGTTGCGGATCACCTGCCGGACGGCGGCGGCCAGTGCAACGCGCGCGTCCTTCAGCGCCGGATCATCGACCAGCATGCGCTCGGCATTGTAATAGCTGTGGAATTCAGCCGCCAGATCCTTCAGGTAAAAGGCGATCAAATGCGGTGCCAGATCGCCTGCGGCACTCTCGACGAGCTCCGTGAATTCGCCGAGCTTGGCGGCCAGCGCCAGTTCGCGCGGGTTATCGAGGCGCGCCAGATCAGCCTGAGCGAGCGTCTCGACATCGCCCGCCCATTGCCCGAGCACCGAACAGACACGGGCATGCGCGTACTGGATGTAATACACCGGATTCTCGTTCGACTGACTCTTCGCCAGATCAAGATCGAAATCCAGATGCTGATCGGACTTGCGCAACACATAGAAGAAACGGCAGGCATCGTTGCCGACTTCGCGGCGCAATTCGCGCAACGTGACGAACTCGCCCGAGCGTGTCGACATCGAGGTCTTCTGTCCGTCGCGATAAAGCACGGCAAACTGCACCAGGGCCACGTCGAGCACCGCCGGATCGAGCGCTAGCGCGCTGATCGCGCCCTTCACCCGGGCAATGTAGCCGTGGTGGTCGGCACCCCAGATGTTGATGATGCGATCGAAGCCGCGCTCGTACTTGTTCAGGTGATAGGCAATATCCGAGGCGAAATACGTGTAGAGCCCGTTGTCGCGCTGCACGACACGGTCCTTTTCGTCGCCGAAAGCGGTTGATTTGAACCACTTGGCGCCATTCTGCAGATAGATGTGGCC
>CAJAHZ010000399.1 GCA_903939665.1 uncultured Pseudomonadota bacterium
GCTTTGCGCAGCCCGGCGCTCTATGAAAATCTGGCGCTCTTCGATGCGTTGCGTAGTGGTAATGCAAGGGAGCGCGCGCTGGCGCAGCAATTGTTCGAGGAGCGTCTGTGAATCCGGGTGATCCCAATGTGCTACGTGTCGAGGTGGTGGCCGAGGCGCTGGGTGATCTGTGCGACGAGCTGTTTCTGGTCGGCGGTTGTGCGGCCAGTCTGTTGATTGACGCGCCCAGCGCGTCACCGGCCAGAGTCACTTACGACGTTGATGTGATCGCTGAGGTAGCGGCAGCAGACGCCGAATTGCGCGCTTATCTGGCAATGCGGTTCGACGAATTGGGACGACACCCTGATTTTGAAAACACGCTTCCCGGCCTGGTGGTTTACGACGAACTTTTTCAAAGCCGGATAGCTGCGGTGCGTCACCGCATCTCGGCAATTGCAGGACTTGAACCCAAATGAATTCAGCAACCATCGTCCAGAAACTCTGGAACTACTGCAACGTGCTGCGCGACGACGGGATGAGCTACGGCGACTATGTCGAGCAGCTCACCTATCTGCTTTTCCTGAAAATGGCCGACGAGCGTTCGCGCCCGCCGTACAGCCAGCCGAACCCGATCCCTTCCGGTTATGACTGGCCGGGGCTGCTGGCGCGTGATGGCGACGAGCTGTTCGACCATTACCGCCATACGCTGGAGAAGCTGGGTCCCGAGAAGGGTATGCTCGGGCTGATTTTCGCCAAGGCGCAGAACAAATTTCAGGACCCGGCCAAGCTGCGCCGGCTGGTCGTCGATCTGATCGACGCGGAGAGCTGGTCGGCAATGGGCGCCGACGTCAAGGGCGACGCCTACGAGGGGCTGCTGGAGAAGAACGCGCAGGACACCAAGAGCGGGGCGGGGCAGTATTTCACGCCGCGCCCGTTGATTCAGGCGATGGTCGATTGCATCGCGCCTAAGCCGGGCGAAACGATTTGCGACCCGGCCTGCGGTACCGGCGGTTTTCTGTTTGCCGCGCACAACTATGTTTCGCAGCACAATAAAAACCTCACACGCGATCAGCTAAAACACCTGAAGAACGAGGCGCTGCGCGGCTGGGAGCTGGTGCAGGGGACGGCGCGGCTGGCGGCGATGAACCTGATGCTGCACGGCATCGGTTCGGCGGAGTCGGTGCCGATTGTGGTCAGCGATGCGCTGGCCGCCGACCCCGGTGAGCGCTTCGACGTGGTGCTGGCCAATCCGCCGTTCGGCAAGAAGAGCAGCACGATGATCAGCGGTGCCGAGGGCAAGGTGGCGACCGAGAAGGATGTCATCGAGCGCGACGATTTCTGGGCCACAACGTCGAACAAGCAGCTCAACTTCGTGCAGCACATCAAGACGCTACTGCGGCAGCAAGGCCGCGCGGCGGTGGTGCTGCCGGACAACGTGCTGTTCGAGGGCGGGGCGGGCGAGACGATCCGCAAGAAGCTGCTGCACGAGTGCGACGTGCATACGCTGCTACGCCTGCCGACCGGGCTTTTCTATGCGCAGGGCGTCAAGGCCAACGTGATTTTCTTTGAGCGCAAGCCGGCCTCCGAAACGCCGTGGACGAAGAAGCTGTGGATCTACGATCTGCGTACCAACAAGCATTTCACGCTGAAGACGAGTTCGCTGAAGCGCGAGGATCTCGATGACTTCGTCGCCTGCTACAACCCGGCGAACCGCAATCAGCGTAAGGCAACGTGGTCGGCCGGGAACCCGGATGGGCGCTGGCGCTGCTACGATTACGCCGAGCTGATCGCGCGCGACAAGGCCAGCCTCGACATCTTCTGGCTGAAGGACGATGCGCTGGCCGATAGCGACAACCTGCCGCCGCCAGAGGTGATTGCGCAGGAGATTGTCGATGATCTGGAGGCGGCGCTCGAGCAGTTCCGGCTGATTGCCGGGGATCTGGACGTTGACGCGGGGATGGTCGCTAACATTTGATGTGCGAGTAAGATGAGAGACAGCAGGTCGACATCAGCAGCGGGGGCGGTCAGTGCCGAACTGCTCACCGAACTGATCCGCGAACACCAGCCTGTATCGGCTGAAGATTTGCTCGGCCTGTTGGCCGAGCAGTTACCGGCAGGGCTGGCTGAGACGCAGAAGCTGGCTCGCATTCACAATCACCTTCGCCATCTGGTGGATGTTGGCAAGATAGGCAACAAGGGTAGCCGGCGATATCCGCGGTGGGGTCTGGTGTAGCTTTTTGTCGTTGAGGAGAACGCACCATGAAAGCCAAAAAAGTTCTTCAGATCGTTCGTGCGCTTGATTTTGCGGCCTGGGCGCATTCGGCTCAGCGACGCAAGGGCGGGGCGCAGGAGCCTTACATCAATCACCTGACCGAGGTGGCGCGTCTGGTTGCTCAGGCGACCGGCGGCAAGGATGATGCTCTGATCATTGCCGCGCTTTTGCACGACGTGCTGGAGGATCAGTCGCCGCGCGTGAC
>CAJAHZ010000400.1 GCA_903939665.1 uncultured Pseudomonadota bacterium
GCCCGGCCACGCCTTGCTCGGCAGCCAATACACGGCGACCTCGATGATCGGCATGATCGCGCTGGCCGGCATCATCGTGCGCAACTCGATCCTGCTCGTCGACTTCATCAAGCTGCAGGTCGATAGCGGTATGGATTTCGCCGAAGCGGTGATTCAGTCGGCCGCCGTGCGCGCCAAGCCGATCGCGTTGACTGGTCTGGCCGCCATGCTCGGTGCGTTGTTCATTCTCGACGACCCGATCTTCAACGGGTTGGCGATCAGCCTGATCTTCGGCATTCTCGTTTCCACCCTGCTCACGCTGGTGGTCATCCCCGTTTTTTACTACGCAGCATTCAACAAGGAGTACAAATCATGAGTGCAAGCTTCACCACCGATCGTGCAGTTCGAATCATGGCGGGCAGCTTCGTCCTGCTCTCGCTGGCCTTGGGCGTCGAGGCCAGCCCGCTGTTTGTTGCAAAAAACTTTCTGTGGCTGACCGCGTTTGTTGGCGCCAATTTGTTGCAGAGCGGCTTCACGCGGTTTTGCCCGGCCGAGACGATCATGGTCAAGCTCGGGATGAAAAAGAGCGACGGCGTTTCCTGTGGCAACTGAGGTCAATCCCGTAGTGTTTGTTGCAGCTTGACCGCAGCGCTGGCTGAGCAGAAGATGCCGTTATAATCAGTGACGCAAACAGCAAACAAGGCGGGGTGACATGGACGTTCAAAAAGCGTTGGCAGCAGTAGCCGCAGATGCCGCTCGTGGTGACATGGTTTTCCCGACGACTGCCCAGATTGCCCTTCGCGTCCAGAAGGCGCTGGACGACCCGGATTGCTCGATCGAACAGCTGAGCAAGCTGATTTCCGCCGAGCCGATTCTCTCCGCGCGTGTCGTAGGCATCGCCAACTCGGTTGCCTATAACCGGTCAGGCCGGGCCTCCAGCGATGTAAAAAATGCCGTTTCCCGACTGGGCTTCAAGACCCTGCGCGTTCTCGTTACCGCGATGGTCGTGCGCCAGATGGAAGGCATGTCGCAATCGCCCGAACATCGGGCGCTGGCCGTTCGTTTGTGGGAGCACACGGCGCACGTTGCGGCATTGGCGCGCGTCATCGCACAACGCATCACGCACCAGGATCCCGACGCCGCTTTTTTTGCCGGCATCGTCCATGAAGTCGGCGGCTTCTATCTGCTCTCACGCGCCAGCGCTTTTCCCGGCCTGTTCGATAGCGACCTGACCGAGTGGCACGACACCGGCGACGCGGAGGTAGGGCGGGCGGTATTGCGCGTGCTTGGCGTCCCCGAAAATATTCTGGCAGCGGTCGAGACCCTGTGGGAAGGCTACCTCGCCCTGCCCCCGGAGACGCTCGGCGACACCTTGTTGCTCGCCGATCAGCTCTCTCCGGTCGAATCGCCGCTCGGGCAATTGTCGGGCATGGGGCGTAAAGGCATGGACGTCGATATCGATATGGTCATTGATGACGAAACACTGAGCAGCATCCTCGCGGAATCGGCCGAGGAGGTGGCATCGCTGATCGACGCGCTCAAGGCTTGATGCTGTTGTATTGAACGTGAATTTTAAGGCGCGCTTCGGCGCGCTTTTTTAATTGAACAAGTCTGTCACTTGCCGGTATTCAATCTCAGCATCAGCGTCATCGGGTGCAACGGCGATGACTGAAAACCATAGTGTTCGTAGAACGCCTTGGCGCGGTTATGAAGCGCATGCACCAGCAACGCTCGGACACCGGCATTCTGAGAAACCACCACAGCCCGGTTGACGGCGTCTTGCAGTAGGGAGGCGCCAAGCTTGATGCCCTGCGCACGAAGATCAACCGCCAACCGAGCCAGCACCATCACCGGAACCGGGTCCGGCATGTTCCTGCGCACCGAACTGGTTGCCATCAGGTGTGAGGCAGCGCCCGCAGCCATGGCGTAGTAGCCGTAAACACGGCGGTCCTGATCCGCCACGACAAACGTGCGGCTAGCGCCGCTCAATTGATTGATCATTGCGCGGCGCTTGAGCCACTCGTCTAGCCCCGCCTCGCCGCACTCAAATTCATCCAGAAGACAACAGGGGACAGACCACGAAGACAACAGGGGACAGACCACGGTTACCGGAAAAACAGGGGACAGACCCACTGCCGTCCGGTTAATAATCGAATAGATTCAGTTGGTTGTGCGGAACACCCTCGGGAGTTTCGTAGCCGTTACCCGGAAACGCTTGCTGCAAGGGCATCTTCTCGAAAAGTGTGACCGACAATATCTGTAACAAAGTGTAGAGCGAAGCGTCCAGATTCAGGCGCTTCTTGACGATAGCCACGAGGACATAGACCGACACGGCGATCCAGATTTGCGACTTCACCGCATTCTGTGAATTGCCGTAGAACTTCTTGATACGCAAATGCTGCTTGATCCATTTGAAGAACAACTCCACTTGCCAGCGCGCCTTGTAAAGCGCGCAGATGGTGGCTGCCGTCACCGTAAAGTTGTTGGTGAGGAACACCAGCGTCTTGCCGGTCTCGGGGTCTTTGAATCGGATGCGGCGCAGATGCAACGGATAGTCCTTGCGGCTGGTCGTGCCAGTAAGCGCAATAGTCTGATCGCAGATGATGCCCGTGCTGCGATCTGCCGGCGCCGAATAGACACGCCGAAATTGAGTATTCGATTTGGCACGGGTGACAAAGAAGGCTTGTGCCTGATGCATCAGGTAAAGCCGGTCGAAGTCCAGATAGCCGCGATCCATAACGTAGAACGTACCGGGCTCCAACACCAAAATGTCGAGCACTTTGACATCCCCCAGCTTGCCGTCGGAGATGTGAATGAAGCTGGGAATGTTGCCGCGAAGGTCGAGCAGCGTATGCATCTTCACCGCCGACTTGGTCGTACGAAACAACGCCCACGGAAAGAGCGACAAGCACAGATCGATGGTCGTCGAATCCAGCGCGTACGCTGTGTTCTCCAGTTCGATGCCAAAGCTGTCGCCGATGTAGAGTTTGCGCGCCTGGACAATCAGGCATTGAGCGAATTCGGCATGAATTCGCCAGTCCTGTGTTTCGTTGGCATCGGCCAACGTCGAGCGTTTGATCTCGTGCCGGAAGCCCATGTGATAAAGCTTGGCGGCCTGTGCCGACAAACAGACTTCGATATCGCGCAGACTCTCGCGGTAGGTCAGTTGTGCAAAGGCCATTGCCCGGAACTGTTCGGTGCAGGCAAACGATTTGGCGTAGCGGTCGCCACCATGTTGATCGACGAGTCGGGTGAAGGTCGTCCACGGCAGAAAATCCATCCGTTGGGCGAACAGCGTCTTGCCGGTGTTCATGAGCGGCTCCGGGGGTGGTTGCCCCGGAATTTTTTCGGATCTTCATTTTAACGTTCAAATCGACACCAAACTTTTTCACGCTGAACCGACCATCATTCAAGGCTTTCAGCGATTCACCCTCTCGTTTAACCGGACAGTAGTGAAACAAGATACGTTTTTTCCCGAATATGAGCCCATGTCTGTTGCTAAAGGCGTAGGCGCTGCCGTCGCAGGGAGATCGACAAGGGTATTCTGGACGACCCGTGCGCTTGCCCCCGGCAGCCAATGACTGCACGGGGGTGGA
>CAJAHZ010000401.1 GCA_903939665.1 uncultured Pseudomonadota bacterium
GCGCTCGATCAACTCGCTGCTGCCCAGCATACGGTCGGTAATATTGTCCGAGAACAGTATGCGGTAGCGCCCCACGGGTTCGAGATGGAGAAAAGAATAAAAGCCGGCAACGCCCTCAACCCGGGCGCGCGGCAGATCCAGTGCCGCTGCAACCTGCGTCAACGCAGCAGCCGGCAAATAACCCAGCACCTCCTGCGTCTCACGCAAAATCTGCAACAACTTGGTCGGATTGCTGTGGTATCTGCCAAGAATTGGCGGCAACACACTACTCAGCGAACCTGCATCAAAACACGCGTCATTCACAACACTCTCCCGCATCAATCAAGGCTCCAACGCCATAGAATAGCCTACCCCCTGCAGATCAACAAACCTTGATGCACATCAAATAACGGCACCATGTTAAACCAGCGAAAATCAGGAGAAAATTGCCGTGCAAATGTTGAATAATTGCTGGTAGTATCAAACAAAAATATAGACAAGATGCCTGTCAAAAGTCACTTTCTCATTACAAAAAACCCGTCGCAACAAGGCAAATCATGAAAACCATTTTTCTCGTCGATGACTCCGCCACCATTTTGCTCAGCATTTCCAGCATCCTGACCAAGGCTGGCTACGCCATTGAAAAAGCCTCCAACGCCGAAGACGCGCTGAAAAAGTTTCAGGGCGGCGTAAAGATCGACCTCCTGATCACCGACCTCAACATGCCCGGCATGAACGGCATCGAACTGATCCGCGAAGTTCGCAAGCTGCCGAATTACAAGTTTGTTCCCATCCTCTTTCTGACCACCGAGTCGCAACAATCCAGAAAACTCGAAGCCAAGGAAGCCGGCGCTTCGGGCTGGATTGTCAAACCGGCAACGGCTGACGAATTGCTCAACACCATCAAACTCGTTGTTCACTAGACATCATGGAACCCGCTGCCCTTCGACGTCGCATGCTTTTGGTCTTTGCGCTGGTCGCGTTCGGCGCATCCTTTACCGTATTCCTGCTTCACGACTGGTTCCACACCAGCTTCACCAGCGGCCTGGGCCTTTCGTCGCAAACGACTGACACCATCGGCACCTTTCTCCTGATCGCCGCCTCCTATCTCGCCTACCGGCTGGTTTCGCTCGCCTTCTACCGCGATGCGCTGTACGGCTTGAAAAACGCCAACGTCAGCAGCGGCAACACGTTGGACAATTTCCACAAGGTGGCTGAAGAAGTCTCCGGCGAACTCAAGCAGGTGCATCAATTCAACGAGGTCGTTCGCGGCCAGTTGAAGCACGTCATCGAAGAAACCGAAAAAGCTGCCTACAGCATCGTCGAACGCCTGCAGACCATCGATGGCGTCGTCACCCATCTCGACCATTTTGTCGCCGGCACCACCAACCAGTCGGCACAACTCGCCCACGACGCCGAAGCGCGGATCACCAAGAACCAGGACATCGTCGTCAAGATGGAAGGTTATGTCCAACAGCGCCTGCAGGAAGCAGAGCAGGACCAGATTCGCGTCGGTCAGGTGGTAAAGGAAGCACGCTCGCTGGAGTCGCTGGTGCAACTCGTCAAACACGTCGCCGGGCAAACCAACCTGCTGGCGCTCAACGCCGCCATTGAGGCCGCCCGTGCCGGCGAAGCCGGGCGGGGCTTTGCCGTGGTCGCCGACGAAGTGCGCAAATTGTCGGGAGAAACCGAACTCGCTGTCAGCAAGATCAGCCAGGGCATCTCGTCGGTCGCCCAATCGATCGAAACGCAGTTCCAGGACAAACTCTCCAATATCAACCTGGAAAAAGAAAAAATCATCCTCGACGAATTCTCCGCGCAGCTTCACGAGCTCGGCGACAGCTACGAACAACTGATGCGGCACGAGACCGAGACGCTCCAGGAAGTCCAGAACAGCAGCACACAACTCGCCGCGATGTTTCTTGAGGCACAAGCCAGCGTGCAGTTTCAGGACGTTACCCGGCAGCAGATCGAACAGGTCATGCATGCGCTGCAGCAACTCGACGAACACGCCGGACTGCTGGCCGACCGGCTGCGCGCCTACGAAGAGGCCAACTTCACCTACAAACCGATCGCCCAGCACCTGGAGGCGCTGTACAGCCGCTACGTCATGGATAGCCAGCGCGCAGCGCATGATGCCTCGATGAACCGCAATAACAGCACCGCAGCCCCCAGCCCCGCATCGAAACGCGTCGAACTGTTCTAACGAGGACCATCATGGCTAACAGCAAGCGTATTTCCCTCAGCGAAGACCTCACCATCTACCACGCACTCGACCAGAAACAGGTTTTGCTGGAGGCCATCTCGGGCACCAGCGATCTGGAGCTTGATCTCTCGCAGGTCAGCGAAATGGATACCGCCGGCCTGCAATTGCTGATCATGCTCAAGAAAGAAGCGCAGCACACCGGCAAGCGCGTCAGCATCGTCGCGCATAGTCAGGCGGTGCGCGCAGTGATCGATTTTTGCAACATGGCTGCCGAATTTGGTGACCCGCTAGTCATCCCAGCCCGCGAGGCATCCTGAGCGGTTATGAAAAATCTAAAACTTACCGCAGTGGCGCCACTGCGTTGGGTTTAAGGCATTTGTCACAGCCGATAAGCAACACGGTTAAGCAACAAATCAGCGTTTGGAGAAAAGCATGGACGAACTTACCAGTGTCTTCATTCAGGAAAGCCGGGAGCAACTTGCCGAAATGGAAGCCGGCCTGCTGCGTCTGGAGCAGAACCCGGATGACAGCAACAACATCAACGGCATCTTCCGCGCCGCCCACACCATCAAGGGGGGAGCCGGCGTTGTCGAATGCAACTTCATCGTCTCCTTCACCCACCTGGTAGAAAACCTGCTCGATTCACTGCGCAACGGCGAACTGGCCGCCAGCGGCTCACTCGCCACACTGCTGCTCGAATGCTGCGACCAGATGGGCAGCCTGCTTGATGTTCTGGCCGCCGGCGCACCGGCCCCGGAGGCTGCCCTGCAAGCCCGCGGCGATGCACTCACCGAGCGCCTGAAGCAATTCATTGCCGAACAAAATCCCGAAGCCAACGCGGCGAGCCTTGCCGTTCATGACGCCAGTGTCGAAGTCGAAACCTCGGGCGGCGGCGTGGTCATCACCGACAGCTGGCACATCTCGGTGCGTTTCGGCAAAAACGTATTGCGCGGCGGCATGGACCCGCTCTCCTTCATCCGCTACCTGTCCTCGCTCGGCGAAATTCTCGGCATCGAAACCGTTACCGAAACCATGCCGCCTGCCGAAGAAATGGACCCCGAATCCTGCTACATGGGTTTTGAAGTTCGCCTCCAGACACGCGCCTCGAAGGCCGACATCGAGCGTGTCTTCGATTTCGTGCGCGACGAATGCGATCTGCGCATCCTGCCACCGCACAGCAAGCTCGCCGACTACATCAAGCACATCCAGGAACTGCCCGAAGACACCATGCGTCTGGGCGAAATCCTCGTGCGTTGCGGCGCGCTGACCCAGGCCGAAGTTGAAGATGGCCTGAAGCTGCAAAAGACATCGCAGGACGAAGCCCACCCGGAAGATGAAACGCCCGCGCCGCAACTGGGCGACCTGCTGGTCGACAACAAGGTCGTGCACAAGGAAATCGTCGAAGCGGCCATCGTCAAACAGACGCAGATCAACGACAACAAATCCAAGGAAGCACGCCTTGTCCGCGTGCAGGCCGACAAGCTCGATCAGCTGATCGACCTGGTGGGCGAGTTGGTGATCGCCGGTGCCTCGGCCAACCTGCTGGCGCAAAAGAGCAAAAACGGCGATCTGGTTGAAGCCACCTCGATCCTATCCCGTCTCGTCGAAGACATCCGCGATTCCGCGCTGCAACTGCGCATGGTGCAGATCGGCGAGACCTTCACCCGCTTCAACCGTCTGGTGCGCGATGTATCCAAGGAACTCGGCAAGGATATTGAACTGTCGATCAACGGTGCCGAAACAGAACTCGACAAGACCGTCGTCGAGAAAATCGGCGACCCGCTGATGCACCTGGTGCGCAACTCGCTCGACCATGGCATCGAGCCCGCCGCCCTGCGCCTCGAGCGCGGGAAGCCGGCCACCGGCCACGTATCGCTCAACGCCTTCCACGATTCGGGCAGCATCGTTATCCAGATTTCCGACGATGGTGGCGGCCTGAACAAGGAAAAGATCCACGCCAAGGCGGTCGAACGCGGGCTGATCCAGCCGACGCAAACGCTCTCCGACGCCGAAATCGTCAATCTGATCTTCGAACCCGGCTTCTCGACCGTCGACAAGGTTTCCAACCTCTCCGGTCGCGGCGTCGGCATGGATGTCGTGCGCCGCAACATCCAGGCGCTGCGCGGCGCGGTGGAGGTCGATTCGGTCGAAGGCGAAGGCGCCACCTTCACCATCCGCCTGCCGCTGACGCTGGCGATCATCGACGGCTTCCTGGTCGGGGTTGACAAAGCATCGTACGTCATCCCGCTCGATACCGTCGTCGAATGCATTGAACTGAAGAACCTGCCGACCGACCGCAACTTCCTCAACCTGCGCGGCGAGGCCCTGCCCTTCGTCCGCCTGCGCGAGTTGTTCGAGGTCGAAGGCGAACCACCACCAAGAGAAAACATCGTCGTCGTGCAATTCGCAGGGAAGCGCGCTGGCATCGTCGTCGATGTGCTGATGGGCGAGTTCCAGACCGTCATCAAACCGCTTGGCGTGATGTTCCGTCACCTGCGGGGCATTGGCGGCTCGACCATTCTGGGCAGCGGCGAAGTGGCGTTGATCCTCGATGTCGCCGCACTGGTGCATGCCGTCAGTCAGAATGAAGAACACCGCCTGCTGACACCGCCCATGCAACACAAACTTACTGCTGTTCAAAACGCTCGATAAAATTCTCTCAGGGAGATAGATCATGTTCAAGAATCTGAAAATCGGGGTAAAACTTGGCATTGGTTTTGCCGTCACGCTCGCCTTGCTGATCACCATCGCCACCGTCAGCTACATGCGCCTCGGTGCGCTCAACGACGAAATTGAGCTGATGGTCAAGGACCGCTTCCCGAAAACGGTGCAGGCCAACAATGTCATTGATGCGATTAACGCCATCGCGCGCCAGCTGCGTAACGCCTACATCTACGCGGGAGCCGAACAGCAGAAATCGCTCGACGCCATTGGCCCGGAAAGAAAAATCATTTCAGAAAACCTCGACAAGCTGGACAAATCCATCACCAGCGAGAAAGGCAAGGACCTGCTCAAAAAGATTCACAGTGCGCGGGCCGCCTATGTCGCGTCACAGGATAAGTTCATCGAACTGCTCAAGGCCGACAAGAAAGCCGACATCGTCCTTCTGATGCAAGGCGATTTGCGCAAGAGCCAGACCGAGTACATTGGCGGCGTCAACGCACTGGTCGATTTTCAGACCGAGATCATGGAAACTGCCGGCAAGACGGCCAACGATATGGTTATCGCGGCCGAGCGCCTGATCGTCATTATTGGCCTGATCGCCGCGCTGCTCACCGTCGCTTTCGCCTGGTTTATTACGCGCAGCATCACCCGCCCGATCAATGAAGCGCTCAACGCCGCCAACGCACTGGCCGATGGCGATCTGACGGTCAAGCTCGAAGCCGACAGCAAGGACGAAGTCGGCCTGCTGATGAGCGCCATGCAGAACATGATCGGCAAGCTGACGCAGATCATCGGCGAAGTACGCACTGCCGCCGACAACCTCTCGAATGCCGCCGGCCAGGTTTCGGCCACGGCCCAGTCGCTATCGCAGTCTTCCAGCGAGCAAGCCGCTTCGGTTGAAGAAACCACTTCTTCGATGGAGCAGATGTCGGCCTCGATCACGCAGAACACCGAGAACGCCAAGGTTACTGACGGCATGGCTTCCAAGGCTGCGCGCGAAGCGGCTGAGGGCGGCGAAGCGGTGAC
>CAJAHZ010000402.1 GCA_903939665.1 uncultured Pseudomonadota bacterium
AGGCCACAGGCAAAAATCGGCATAGGGGGCAGTCTATGCGACTGCGCCCCTGCCACACCACCCGGCATGCGGGTCCGCACCGGGCGGTTCGAGAAGTTGGGGTCATGAGAGACGAGGCACCCCAAGTCGATCAAAGTAGGCGATGGTCAGTACGGAGTTGATCAGCCGGTAGGCATTTCGCCACCAACTGCGGGCATTGCCCGCTACCCGACGCGCCACTGTTTCTGACGCGCCAAGGGCTTTCAATTCCCGGTACATCGTCGAGCCTCGTTTCCAGTGCTTGAGTTGAATCGCTCGCAGCCGATGTCGCATCCACTCGTCCAGCGTTCGCCAGATTTTCGGTGTTTGCGATAAGCGGAAGTAGGCTTTCCAACCCAGTACATAGGGACGCAACCTTTCCACGACTTCCGCCATGCTGCGACCACCCGAACGTCGAGTCAGTTGCCTGATCCGCTGCTTGTAGGTCGCCATCGGCTTGGCCGCCACGCCGCATTTGATCTCCCCTCTTGGGGCCAACCAGAAACTGAAGCCGAGAAACTTCCGGCCGAATGCACTTGCCACCGCGCTCTTGGTCTCATTGACCGTCAAGCCCAGCTTCGCGTACATCCGCCGCAGCAAGGCCATCACCCGCTCACCCGCCCGCAGGCTGCGAACATAAACATTCGCATCATCGGCGTAGCGCACGAAGCAATGACCCCGGCGCTCCAGCTCCTGATCCACTTCATCCAGCAACACATTCGCCAGCAACGGCGACAACGGCCCTCCTTGCGGCGTTCCCTGATGCCGTGACTGAACAATGCCATCCCGCATGATCCCGCTGTTCAGATACCCCCGGATCAGCCGAATGATTCCGGCATCCCCAAGTCGCTTCTGCAGGCGGTCAATCAGAATGTCGTGATTGACCCGATCAAAGAATTTCTCCAGATCAACATCGACCACGATTCGGCGTCCCGACTGGACATAGGCTTGCGCACGTACTACCGCTTCTTGTGCGCTACGCCCCGGCCGGAAACCAAAGCTGTACTCGCTGAACGTCGGGTCCAGAATCGGCTGCAATACTTGCAGCAGCGCTTGCTGGATCAGCCGATCCGTCACCGTCGGGATGCCAAGCTCACGCTCTCCGCCGTCGGGCTTCGGAATCATTACCCGTCGTACCGGACTGGGCCGGTACGTCCCCTGTAACAATTGCTCGCGGATTTCCGGCCACCCGGTCTGCAGGTAGCGGGCTGTCCCGGGAATATCCCGGCCATCCACACCTGCTGCGCCTTTGTTGGCTTTCACCCGCTTCCACGCTTGTTGCAGGTTCTCTCTCGTCAGTGCCGCCAACAGCAGCGCTGACCCTGTGCTCCCCGTTTCATGGCACGGGCGCAAAGCTTCGTCGCTGGTGCGTGCGCGCGCGGCTTCACCGCCCGCTTCCGGCACCCGCCCCGCTGACGCGGGCATCTGACGCATGGCTTCGCACATCGACATGTCGTAAGGCACTCCTTCTCGTTTGGCCCTTCGCCCCATACCGGCAGCTACTATGCCCCGCAGGAAATCCCCTTGTATGTTTCGTATTGAAGAATATGTTGAAAAGAGCAGTTGTCGATGGAACGTGTGGGCAGCTCGCCGTAGGCGAACGGGCCACAAATCCTTTGACTTGTTGTGCCGGCGTGGCAGCTCGTAGTCCCCTCGGGTTTTCAAGCCCGTCCCCAAGCAAGGAGCGCCACGCCGATTTCTCACCAAGAACCCGAACGGTTGCATGGGCCAACAAGCCCGCATTTTGCACACCAAGAGTATTTCCTGCGGGCACAAGGATGGGAAGGAGCGAGAACATCATGGAAAAGTTTGTCGGAATTGATATTTCCAAGGACAGCCTGGATATCTGCATTGATCCAGGTGCCGAAGCCCTGCATGTCACCTATGACCACAAAGGCATTAAAGCGATTTGCCAACGCCTCAAAACGGAAGCGCCGACCTTGATCGTCGTCGAAGCGACGGGCGGGTTGGAGGTGCGACTGGCCAGTGAATTGGCCGCTTTGGGCTTGAACATCGCCGTCATTAACCCTCGCCAGGCCCGCGACTTTGCCAAGGCGACAGGACAGCTGGCCAAGACCGACCGGGTCGACGCCGCCATACTGGCGGCCTTTGCCAAAGCGATTCGGCCGCAGGTTCGTGCGCTGAAGGATGCTGAGACTCGTGCGCTGGATGACCTGGTGAGCCGCCGCCGTCAATTGATCGCCATACGGGTTCAAGAAACCCTCCGGCTCGGTACGGCGGCGTCCAAGGCGATGCAAAAAAGCTTGAACGCGCACATTGTCTGGCTGGATAAGCGGGTCGCCGAAATCGATACTGATTTGACCCAGCGATTGCGTCAATCGGATGTCTGGCGCACCAAGGATGACTTGCTGCGCGGCATTCCCGGCGTTGGGTGCGTGACCAGTCAAACCCTGCTGGCGAAGTGCCCGGAGTTGGGCACACTCAACCGGCGAGAAATCGCCGCCCTTATTGGCGTAGCGCCGCTGGCTCACGATAGTGGCAAGCATCGTCTAGGACGGCCTCGGGCTGCGGCAAACGCTTCGTCTGGGGCGGTCGCGCTGATGTCCGGGCCGTTTTGTACATGGCGACGGTTTCGGCCATTAGTTGCAACGCGAACATCAAGGCGTTCGCCGACCGTCTCAAGCACGCCGGCAAACCCGGCAAAGTTGTGATCGTCGCCTGTATGCGCAAGTTACTCACCATCATGAATGCCATGCTCAAAAATAATGCCCGTTGGGAACAGAAAATTGCTTGACTTAAAACACGGTTGCTTGGGGACGGCCTCTGCTGACTTCTCGCGCCATGTCACCACGTCGCCCTTTCAGGCACAAGGCGAGATATCCCCAGGTAAGAACGCACTCCTTCACTGCACAACCGCCAGATTTACGCCACTTCGCCTTGATCACGAGAGCTTCGTGGTCTCTTGCCCACTCACCCTGCTCAGCAGCGCCTTCTATCCGGTTCTTGTCCATCGGCTCGCAGTTTATGCTCCACGCTTCTATAGTGGTCCCCGTTTTCAAGACAGTGGTTTAAGCTGGACGCTGTCATAAGGAACGAGCAGCAATGAGAGAAGCGAAGACGAGGAAGTATCACAGCCCGGAGTTCAAAGCCAAGGTC
>CAJAHZ010000403.1 GCA_903939665.1 uncultured Pseudomonadota bacterium
CGTCACCGGCGCCATTTCGCTGCCGGAAGGCGTTGAAATGGTCATGCCGGGTGACAACATCCAGATGACGGTCAAGCTGATTGCCCCGATCGCCATGGAAGAAGGTCTGCGTTTCGCCATTCGCGAAGGCGGCCGTACTGTTGGCGCCGGTGTTGTTGCGAAAATCATCGAGTAAAAAAGCTAACAAAGACGTTGGGGCATTCCGGTGACGGAATGCCCTTTGGTCTCTGCCGCAGGGGTGTAGCTCAATTGGTAGAGCAACGGTTTCCAAAACCGTAGGTCGGGAGTTCGATTCTCTCCGCCCCTGCCATCAATAACTAAAGCTGAAGAAATGGCCGATAAAATCAAGTTTGCGCTGGCGCTGGTACTGCTTGCTGCTGGTGTGGCTGGCTTTTACCTGCTCGCCGAACAGGCAATGATCCTGCGTATCCTCGCAGTGCTCGCAGGGATGGGCGTGGCAGCGGCTGTCGCTTGGCAGACCGAATCTGGTCAACGCTTTTTCGGGTTTTCGAAAGAGGCGATTAACGAAGCCAAGAAGGTCGTCTGGCCGTCGCGCAAGGAAACTTTGCAGACGACTGGTGCGGTATTCGCCTTTGTCGTGGTTATGGCCCTTTTTCTCTGGCTGACCGACAAGAGTCTTGAGTGGGTGTTGTACGACCTGGTTCTTGGATGGAAAAAATCATGAGCAAGCGCTGGTACGTGGTTCACGCCTATTCCGGTTTTGAGAAGAGCGTGATGCGTGCGCTCATCGAGCGTATTCAACGGCAGGGTATGGAGGACGTGTTTGGTCGCATTCTCGTTCCGGTTGAAGAGGTTGTTGAGCTCAAGCTGGGGCAGAAGAGCATCTCCGAGCGCAAGTTTTTCCCCGGTTATGTGCTGGTCGAGATGGAGATGAACGACGACTCCTGGCACCTTGTCAAAAGCACGCCGAAGGTCACCGGTTTCGTTGGCGGTACCGCCAACAAGCCGACGCCGATTTCCGAAAAGGAAGTCGAGAAAATCATGCAGCAGATGCAGGAGGGCGTTGAGAAGCCGCGCCCCAAGGTGCTGTTCGAGCCGGGCGAGATCGTTCGCGTCAAGGACGGCCCATTTACCGACTTTCACGGGTCGGTCGAGCAGGTCAATTACGAAAAGAACCGCTTGCGCGTCTCGGTTACCATTTTTGGCCGTGCAACGCCGGTGGAGCTGGAATTTGGGCAGGTCGAAAAAGCCTGATTGTCGATTGGTCGCGGCGCGCAGGTTTGCCCCTCGCGCTGCAGTAGTGCGGCTCTCGGGCCGCGTTTGTCGTTTGGGGAGCGCCGTGAAAAGCGCGTTTGAACCCGTATAAAGGAGTTACACCGTGGCAAAGAAAATTGTCGGCTTTATCAAGCTGCAAGTGCCGGCGGGCAAGGCTAATCCTTCGCCCCCGATTGGTCCAGCGCTGGGTCAGCGCGGCCTGAACATCATGGAATTCTGCAAGGCCTTCAACGCCCAGACTCAAGGGCTTGAGCCGGGCCTGCCGATTCCGGTGGTGATTACCGCTTTCGCGGACAAGAGCTTCACCTTCATCATGAAAACGCCGCCGGCGACCATTCTGATCAAGAAGGCGGCTGGTATTCAAAAAGGTAGCCCGAAGCCCCATACCGACAAGGTTGGCAAGCTGACCCGCGCTCAGTGCGAAGCCATTGCCACACAAAAAATGCCCGATCTGACCGCCGCCGACATGGACGCTGCGGTGCGTACGATCGCCGGCAGCGCCCGCTCGATGGGCATCACGGTGGAGGGTCTCTAACATGGCAACTCTGAGCAAACGCCAAAAGGCAACGCAGGGCAAAGTTGACGCCAACAAGAGCTACGCTGTTGGCGAAGCGCTGAAGCTGGCCAAGGAACTTGCCACTGCCAAGTTTGACGAATCGATTGACGTCGCTGTCAGTCTTGGTATCGACGCACGCAAATCCGATCAGCTGGTTCGTGGTTCCGTCGTGTTGCCGGCGGGTACGGGTAAGACCGTTCGTGTTGCTGTTTTTGCGCAAGGCGAAAAGGCAGAAGCCGCCAAGGCTGCCGGTGCCGATATCGTCGGTTTTGATGACCTCGCTGCTGAAATCAAGGCCGGCGTGATGAACTTTGATATCGTCATTGCTACGCCGGATGCCATGCGCGTCGTCGGTCAGCTCGGCCAGATTCTCGGTCCGCGCGGTTTGATGCCGAACCCGAAGGTGGGTACGGTCACGATGGATGTTGCTACCGCTGTCAAGAACGCCAAAGCCGGTCAGGTTCAGTACCGTACCGACAAGGGCGGCATTGTCCATAGCACCATCGGACGAGCTTCGTTTGATGCCGACAAGCTGGCGCTCAACCTCAAGGCACTGGTTGAAGCATTGACCAAGGCCAAGCCAGCCAACTCCAAGGGCCAGTATCTGAAGAAAATCGCCATTTCCAGCACCATGGGTCCTGGCGTGCGCGTGGATTCTTCAACGTTGTAAAAAATGCGCGGAGTCTCATTTTAGATGTGACTCCGCAACGAACTTTGGGCTGCAGATGCCGCTAACGCGGTGTTTGCAGATCGTCAAAGACCGCAGGTGCCAAAGGGCTGGTCATCGCTCGAAGCTTAAGTGTGCAAGCGGCCTGCGTAGACGGTGAGCCCCGAACAGGATTTCGCGGCGACAGCCTTTGGCTTTCGTCGTTGCTCCTGATCCAGGTCGCCGTAGGTGCGGTGTGTCCAGCCGGATATGCCGTGTGTTGACTTGATAGGAGGAAGGGCCCGTGGGTCTCAATCTTGATGAAAAGAAAGCCGTCGTGGCTGAGGTGTCGGCTCAAGTAGCTAACGCCCAGACGATCGTCGTGGCTGAGTACAGCGGTATTGAGGTCGGTGACCTCACCAAGCTGCGCGCTCAGGCTCGCAAGTCTGGCGTTTTTCTGCGCGTGCTGAAGAATACCCTGGTCCGTCGTGCGGTTGCGGACAGCGCTTTTGCTGGCCTCGCTGACCAGATGAGCGGTCCGTTGATCTACGGTATTTCAGTGGATCCCGTCGCTGCGGCGAAGGTGCTTAACGACTTTGCAAAAACCAATGACAAGCTGGTTCTGAAGGCTGGCTGCTTTGCCGGCAAGGTTCTGGACAAGGCTGGTGTGCAAGCACTCGCTTCGATTCCGAGCCGTGACGAACTGCTCAGCAGGCTGCTCGGCATCATGCAGGCACCGGTTACCGGTTTCGCCTGTGCGCTTGCTGCGCTGGCCAAGCAACGCGAAGAAGCGGTCGCCTGATCGCTGCTTTACTGACAGCTTTTACAAGTATCCAGATTTAGGAGTTTATTGATTATGGCTATTACCAAAGAAGACATCCTCGAAGCCGTTGGTTCGATGACCGTTATGGATCTGAACGACCTAGTCAAGGCGTTCGAAGAGAAGTTTGGCGTTTCGGCTGCTTCCATGGCCGCTGCTGGCCCGGCTGCTGCGGCCGCTGTTGTTGAAGAACAGACTGAATTCACCGTCATGTTGCTGGGTTGTGGCGAGAAGAAGGTTGAAGTCATCAAGGTTGTCCGCGCTGCTACCGGCCTCGGCCTCAAGGAAGCCAAGGATCTCGTTGATGGCGCACCGAAGGCCGTCAAGGAAGGCGTTTCCAAGGCTGATGCAGATGCACTGAAGAAGCTGCTTGACGATGCAGGTGCCAAGGTCGAGATCAAGTAATCTCGCGCCGGCAAGATGGGCTGACGGTTTTTTGCCGTCGGCCCATTTGTGTTTTCTGCAAAATTGCTGCGCAGCAGAGGTGCGGCAAAGTGAAGTAGTAGTAAGGCAGCGCGCAAACGCAAGTGTGAGTGGAATTTTTCGATGAGCGGACACTCGCCTCATCGGTGCACAGTCAATTTGCGTTTGTCCGTTGCGAGCCGTTCGGGGTTTGACGACCCAGAACGGTGCGCACTAGAGGATTTTGTTTTCTGAGTTCGGAGCGACCATGACCTACTCCTACACCGAGAAGAAACGTATCCGCAAGAGCTTCGCCAAGCGCGCCAACGTGCTTGATGTGCCGTTCCTGCTGGCTACGCAACTCGAGTCCTTTACCGCTTTCCTGCAGGCCGCTGTCCCGCCGGCAAAGCGCAACGGCCAAGGTTTGCAGGCTGCCTTTTCCTCGATCTTTCCGATCAGCAGCCATAGCGGCAACGCACGGCTGGAATTTGTCAGCTATGCGCTTGCCGAGCCAAGTTTTGACGTCAAGGAATGCCAGCAGCGCGGCCTGACCTTTGCATCGGCTTTGCGCTCCAAGGTTCGCCTGATCATTCTTGATCGCGAAGCGCCCGACACGATCAAGGAAGTCAAGGAGCAGGAAGTTTACATGGGCGAAATTCCGCTCATGACGACGACCGGCTCATTCGTCATCAACGGCACCGAGCGAGTGATCGTATCGCAGCTCCACCGTTCGCCTGGCGTGTTCTTCGAGCACGACCGCGGCAAGACACACAGTTCGGGCAAGCTGCTTTTCTCGGCGCGGGTAATCCCTTACCGCGGTTCCTGGCTGGATTTCGAATTCGATCCGAAGGATATTCTGTTCTTCCGCGTCGACCGTCGTCGCAAGATGCCGGTAACGACATTGCTGAAAGCTATTGGCTTGACGCCGGAGCAGATTCTGCGCGAATTTTTCGATTTCGATACCTTCCAGTTGAGCAAGAAGGGCATTGAGTTTGAGTTGGTGCCCGAGCGCCTGCGCGGCGAAATGGCGCGTTTCGACTTCAACGACAACACGGGCAAGACCATTGTCGCCAAGGACAAACGCATTACCGCCAAGCACATCCGTGAGTTGGATGCTGCCGGCATCAAGCAGCTGGCGGTGCCTGAAGATTTTCTGGTTGGTCGCGTGATCGCCCAGAACATCATCGACAAGGACAGTGGCGAGATTCTCGCCAATGCCAACGATGAGATTACCGAAGCACTGCTGGCCAAATTGATCGAATCCGGCATTGAGTCTCTGCAGACGCTGTACATCAGCGATCTTGATCGCGGTGGGTTCATCTCGCAGACCCTGCGTGCCGACGACACGATTTCAAAGCAAGCTGCACGCGTTGCCATTTACCGCATGATGCGTCCGGGTGAGCCGCCCACCGAAGAAGCGGTTGAAATCCTCTTCAATGGTCTCTTCTATTCCGACGAGCGCTACGACCTGTCGGCTGTTGGCCGGATGAAGTTCAATCGACGCGTGGTGCGCAAGGACGTCGTCGAATACAAGGTGATGGTCAAGCATGTGCCATCAAAGCACGAGTCCATCGTTACGACGATCAATGCGGCTGCCGGCGGTTCTTCCGCTGCGGTCGAGCAACTGCTTTCCGAGCTGTCGTACGGCTGGCGCGCCGTTGCCGAAAATCTGACCGAGGCCGACGCACTGGCACTGGCCGCGCAACTGAAGAGTCTCAACGTTGTGTGCGAAGTGCGACCGCAACTGACGCTCAGCCCACGCGATATCGTTGAAGTGATCAAGATCCTTGTTGAGTTGCGCAATGGTCGCGGCGAAATTGACGACATCGATCACCTCGGCAACCGCCGCGTGCGTTCGGTTGGTGAATTGGCGGAGAACCAGTTCCGTGCGGGCTTGGTGCGCGTCGAGCGCGCCGTTCGCGAGCGCCTGTCGCAGGCCGAATCCGACAATCTGATGCCGCATGACCTGATCAATGCCAAGCCGATCAGCGCCGCAATCAAGGAGTTTTTCGGTTCAAGCCAGCTTTCGCAGTTTATGGACCAGACCAATCCGCTGTCCGAGATCACCCATAAGCGCCGCGTTTCGGCCCTCGGGCCGGGCGGCCTGACCCGCGAACGCGCTGGCTTCGAAGTCCGCGACGTGCATCCGACACACTACGGTCGCGTCTGCCCGATCGAAACGCCGGAAGGCCCGAACATCGGTCTGATCAACTCGCTGGCCCTGTTTGCGCGGACCAATGGCTACGGATTCCTCGAAACACCGTATCGCAAGGTTATTGACGGCGTCGTTACCGATCAGATCGATTACCTGTCGGCTATCGAAGAGGGTGGCTACATCATCGCCCAGGCCAACTCGACGCTGGGTCAGGGGGGGGCGCTTTCCGATGACCTGGTAACCTGTCGTGCGAAGGGTGAGACGATTCTGGCTGAACCCTCACGCGTTCAATACATGGACGTTGCGCCGAGTCAGATTGTTTCCGTCGCGGCATCGCTGATCCCCTTCCTTGAGCACGACGATGCAAACCGCGCGCTGATGGGCGCCAACATGCAGCGCCAGGCCGTGCCGTGTTTGCGCCCCGAAAAAGCGGTGGTCGGTACCGGTATCGAACGTACGGTAGCGGTGGACTCGGGTACTGCAGTGCAGGCGCTGCGTGGCGGCGTTGTCGATTACGTAGATGCTTCGCGTGTCGTGGTTCGCGTCAATGACGAGGAGACAGTGGCGGGTGAAGTCGGTGTTGATATCTACAACTTGGTGAAGTACACCCGTTCCAACCAGAACACCAATATCAACCAGCGTCCGCTGGTTCGCGTTGGCGACATTATCGCCAAGGGCGATGTGGTGGCTGACGGTGCTTCCACCGACAAGGGTGAACTGGCCCTCGGGCAGAACATGCTGGTCGCGTTCATGCCGTGGAACGGTTACAACTTCGAGGATTCGATCCTTATTTCCGAGCGGGTTGTTGCGGAAGACCGTTTTACCTCGATCCACATTGAGGAACTGACGATCGTCGCTCGCGATACAAAGCTTGGTCCGGAAGAGATCACTCGCGATATCGCCTCGTTGGGTGAGTCGCAACTGTCACGTCTGGATGAGTCGGGCATTGTCTATATTGGTGCTGAAGTTGAAGCCGGGGATGTGCTGGTTGGTAAAGTGACGCCAAAGGGCGAAACTCAGCTGACGCCGGAAGAAAAATTGCTGCGCGCGATCTTTGGTGAAAAGGCCTCCGACGTAAAGGATACTTCGCTGCGCGTTCAGTCCGGTATTGCTGGCACGGTGATTGATGTTCAGGTGTTTACCCGTGAAGGCATTGAGCGCGACAAGCGTGCCCAGTCGATCATCGACGATCATTTGCGTGGCTACAAGCTCGATCTTGCCGACCAGATGCGTATCGTTGAACGCGACGCCTTTGCACGTGTCGAACGCTTGGTTGTCGGCAAGCCGGCGAATGGCGGCCCGAAGAAGCTGACCAAGGGTACGGCGGTGAGCAAGGATTATCTCGACTCGATTGATCCGCACCACTGGTTTGATGTGCGTATGGCCGATGAAGATGTCGCGCAGCAGCTTGAGTCGTTGCGCGAAGGCCTCGAGCAGACCCGCAAGGATTTTGATATTGCCTTCGAAGAGAAGCGCAAAAAGCTCACGCAAGGTGACGAACTGCCACCCGGCGTGCAGAAGATGGTCAAGGTCTACGTCGCAGTCAAGCGTCGCTTGCAGTCGGGCGACAAAATGGCGGGTCGTCACGGTAACAAGGGTGTCGTGTCGCGAATCGTGCCGGTCGAAGATATGCCGTACATGGCCGATGGCCGTCCGGTTGACATCGTCCTTAATCCGCTCGGTGTGCCGTCGCGGATGAACGTCGGTCAGATTCTCGAAGTTCACCTTGGTCTCGCCGCCAAGGGACTCGGCTTCAAGATTGGTGACATGCTGCGCCGGCAAGCCAGTGCCAAGGAAGTGCGGGCTTTCCTCGAGCAGGTCTATAACAGCAACGGCAAGCCGGAAGATCTGGATCAGCTCAACGATCTGGAAATCATGGAGATGGCCGGTAACCTCGAGAATGGTGTCCCGTTCGCGACGCCTGTTTTTGACGGCGCCAAGGAAGAGGAAATCAAGGCCATGCTGGCCTTGGCCGGTATGCCCGAGTCCGGGCAGATGACCTTGTTTGACGGTCGCACCGGCGAGCAGTTCGAGCGTCAGGTGACCGTTGGCTACATGCACGTGCTGAAGCTGCATCACCTGGTTGATGACAAGATGCACGCGCGTTCGACCGGGCCGTACTCGCTGGTCACCCAGCAGCCGCTGGGCGGCAAGGCGCAGTTCGGTGGTCAGCGTTTCGGCGAAATGGAAGTGTGGGCGCTGGAGGCTTATGGCGCTGCTTACGTGTTGCAGGAAATGCTGACGGTCAAGTCTGACGACGTGAATGGCCGGACCAAGGTTTATGAAAACATCGTCAAGGGCGACCACAAGATCGACGCCGGCATGCCGGAGTCCTTCAATGTGCTGGTCAAGGAAATTCGCTCGCTGGCGATCGATATCGATCTCGAGCGCTTCTAAAGCGTTGTGGTTAGAAGGTTTTTGAGCGAGTTTCCAGGATTGTTGAATGACGGCAGCTGCGGCGAAAGCCGCAGCTTAGAGAATTTTGATTCTCACCCCGAACGGAGTGAAAGATGAAAGCACTGCTTGATTTGTTCAAACAGGTAACCCAGGAAGAGCAATTTGACGCGATCACCATTGGCCTCGCGTCGCCGGACAAAATCCGGTCCTGGTCCTACGGCGAAGTAAAGAAGCCGGAAACGATCAACTATCGTACCTTCAAGCCGGAACGCGACGGCTTGTTCTGCGCCAAAATTTTTGGCCCGATCAAGGACTACGAGTGCCTGTGTGGCAAGTACAAGCGTCTCAAGCATCGTGGCGTTATCTGCGAGAAGTGTGGCGTCGAAGTGACGTTGGCCAAGGTTCGTCGTGAGCGCATGGCGCACATTGAACTGGCCTCGCCGGTCGCCCATATCTGGTTTCTGAAGAGCCTGCCGAGCCGCCTTGGCATGGTGCTCGACATGACGCTGCGTGACATTGAGCGTGTGCTCTATTTTGAAGCCTTTGTCGTTTGCGACCCGGGTATGACGCCGCTTAACCGCGGTCAGTTGCTGACCGAAGACGACTACCTCGCCAAGGTTGAGGAGTACGGCGACGATTTCTATGCGGCCATGGGCGCTGAAGGCATCCGCGAACTGCTGCGCTCGATTGATCTGAGCAGCGAAGTCGACCGTTTGCGCAGCGAACTCGAAACGACCACTTCGGAAACAAAGAACAAGAAATTCTCCAAGCGCCTGAAGATTCTCGAGGGTTTCCAGAAGTCCGGTATCAAACCCGAGTGGATGGTCCTTGAGGTTCTGCCGGTTCTGCCGCCGGACCTGCGTCCACTGGTGCCGCTGGACGGTGGCCGCTTTGCAACCTCCGATCTCAACGATCTCTATCGGCGTGTGATCAACCGTAACAACCGCCTGAAGCGCCTGCTTGAACTGAAAGCGCCGGAAATCATCGTGCGCAACGAAAAGCGCATGCTGCAGGAAGCCGTTGATTCCCTGCTCGACAACGGTCGTCGCGGCAAGGCCATGACCGGCGCCAACAAGCGTCCGCTCAAGTCGCTGGCCGACATGATCAAGGGTAAGGGCGGTCGTTTCCGTCAGAACCTGCTCGGCAAGCGCGTCGACTACTCAGGTCGTTCGGTCATCGTCGTTGGTCCGCAACTCAAGCTACATCAGTGCGGTCTGCCAAAGCTGATGGCGCTCGAACTGTTCAAGCCCTTTATCTTCAACCGCCTCGAAATCATGGGTCTGGCGACGACCATCAAGCAGGCCAAGAAGATGGTTGAAGTCGAGGAACCGGTCGTGTGGGACATCCTCGAAGAGGTGATCCGCGAACATCCGATCATGCTCAACCGTGCGCCGACGCTGCACCGTCTGGGTATCCAGGCGTTTGAACCGACCCTGATCGAAGGCAAGGCAATCCAGCTCCATCCGCTGGTTTGTGCTGCCTTCAACGCCGACTTCGACGGCGACCAGATGGCCGTCCACGTCCCGCTGTCGCTTGAGGCGCAGATGGAAGCGCGTACGCTGATGCTGGCGTCGAACAACGTGTTGTCGCCAGCCAACGGTGAGCCGATCATTGTTCCGTCGCAGGATATCGTTCTTGGCTTGTACTACGCGACTCGCGAGCGGATTAACGCCAAGGGTGAAGGGATGATGTTCCCGGATCTGGCCGAGATTACGCGTGCCATGCAGGCCGGTGAGCTTGATGTGCACGCCAAGATTTCGGTGCGCATCAAGGAATACGAGAGAGATGGCGAAAACGGCTGGAAGGAAAAAACTACCCGTTACGACACGACGGCTGGTCGTGCGCTGCTTTCGGAGATTCTGCCAAAGGGTCTGCCGTTCAGCGTGCTCGATAAGCCGCTGAAGAAGAAGGAAATATCAAAGCTGATCAACACGGCTTTCCGCCGCTGCGGCCTTAAGGACACGGTTGTTTTTGCCGACCAGTTGATGCAGAACGGGTATCGACTCGCAACGCGTGCCGGTATTTCGATCTGTTCCGACGATATGCTTGTTCCGACGCAGAAGCGCGACATCATCGCGGCAGCCGAAGAAGAAGTGAAGGAAATCGAGAGTCAGTACACCAATGGTCTGGTTACCTTTGGCGAGCGCTACAACAAGGTAGTGGACATCTGGGGCCGTACCGGCGATCACGTCGCCAAGGTCATGATGGATCAGCTTGGTCATGAAGAAGTGATCGATCGTCACGGCAAGAAGGTCAAGCAGGAGTCGTTCAACTCCATCTATATGATGGCCGACTCCGGTGCCCGTGGCTCGGCAGCACAGATTCGTCAGTTGGCTGGTATGCGCGGCCTGATGGCCAAGCCGGACGGTTCGATTATCGAAACGCCGATTACCACCAACTTCCGCGAAGGCCTGAACGTTCTTCAGTACTTCATCTCAACGCACGGTGCGCGTAAGGGTCTGGCCGATACGGCGTTGAAGACAGCGAACTCAGGTTATCTGACGCGTCGTCTGGTTGATGTGACCCAGGATCTGGTTGTTATTCAGGATGATTGCGGCACCGAAAACGGTGTCACCATGAAGGCCTTGATTGAAGGCGGTGAAGTCATCGAGGCGCTGCGCGAGCGCATCCTTGGCCGCGTCACCATCGCCGACGTGGTCAGCCCGGAAACCGATGAGACAGTGATCGAGGTGGGTACCCTGATCGATGAGGATCTCTGTGATCTGATTGATCAACTTGGGGTCGACGAAGTTAAGGTACGCACACCGCTTACCTGCGATACGCGCTATGGCCTGTGTGCCAAGTGTTATGGTCGCGATTTGGGTCGCGGTACGCCGGTCAATATTGGTGAAGCAGTGGGTGTGATTGCGGCTCAGTCGATTGGCGAGCCGGGTACGCAGCTCACCATGCGCACCTTCCACGTGGGTGGTGCCGCATCGCGCGCTGCCGTGGCTAGCCAGGTTGATACGAAGAGTGCCGGTGTGGTGCGCTTCACCTCGACCATGCGGTATGTCACCAGTGCCAAGGGCGAAAAGATCGTCATTACACGCTCCGGCGAGGTGCTGATTACCGACGATAACGGTCGTGAGCGCGAAAAGCACAAGGTCCCTTACGGCTCGACGCTGCAGGTCTCTGATGGACAGCAGGCCAAGGCGGGCACCAAGCTGGCGACGTGGGATCCGCATACGCGTCCGATCATCGGCGAATACTCGGGTCTGGTTAAGTTCGAGAACGTCGAAGAGGGCGTCACGGTTGCCAAGCAGATCGATGAAGTCACTGGGCTTTCCACTCTGGTTGTTATCGATCCGAAGCGCGGTGGCAAGGCGCAAACCAAGGGTTTGCGTCCGCAGGTCAAACTGTTTGATGCCAATGGCGAAGAAGTGAAGATGCATGGCAGCGATCATGCGGTTGCCATCACTTTCCAGGTCGGCGCGATCATTACCGTGCTCGACGGTCAGCAAATCTCCGTGGGTGACGTGCTTGCCCGTTTGCCCCAGGAATCCGCCAAGACGCGCGACATTACCGGCGGTCTGCCGCGTGTTGCCGAGTTGTTCGAGGCGCGCACACCAAAAGACGCAGGCATGCTGGCCGAATTTACCGGCACCATGTCGTTCGGTAAAGACACCAAGGGCAAACAGCGTCTGGTTATTACCGACCTCGATGGCGTTGCTCATGAGTACCTGATCCCTAAAGACAAGCATGTGCTTGTTCACGATGGTCAAGTCGTGAACAAGGGTGAGTTGATCGTCGATGGCGCGCCTGATCCGCACGATATTCTGCGTTACCGTGGTGTTGAAGCGCTGGCCATCTACATTACCGACGAAGTGCAGGACGTTTACCGTCTGCAGGGTGTGAAGATCAACGATAAGCACATCGAAGTGATCGTTCGCCAGATGCTGCGTCGCGTTAATGTGCTTGATACGGGCGACACGAAGTTCATCAAGGGCGAGCAGGTGGAGCGTGCTCATCTGCTCGACGAAAATGATCGTATGAATGCCGAGGGCAAGTTGCCGGCAACCTACGAACACATTCTGCTGGGCATCACCAAGGCCTCCTTGTCGACCGATTCGTTCATTTCGGCGGCTTCCTTCCAGGAAACCACACGCGTCTTGACCGAAGCTGCAATCATGGGCAAACGCGACGAGCTTCGTGGTCTTAAGGAAAATGTCATTGTTGGTCGACTGATTCCGGCAGGCACCGGCCTTGCCTATCACATGGCGCGCAAGAAACAGGCGGCGGGTGAGGATATTGCCGCGGCTCAGGTGTTTGTAACTGATGAAGCCGCACCGCTTCAGGATAGTACCCAAGAAAGCCAGGTTGGTTGACTTGGGTTTTGATAGACCCTAGAATGCTGGGTCTTTGTCGGTCGGGGCTAACCATTGCCCCGGTCTATTATAAAAAAATCGCTAAGGCGGCCTTTGGACCGCCTTGGTTGTTTGCAGTGGGTATGCCGCGCTTGCGGTTTTTCGCTGCAGTGAATTTAGGGATAGAAATATGCCAACCATTAACCAGCTTGTACGCAAACCCCGCGAGGCGGTGCGCAGCAAAAGTAAAGTTCCGGCGCTGGAGAACTGCCCGCAGAAGCGCGGCGTTTGCACCCGCGTCTATACCACGACGCCAAAGAAGCCGAACTCTGCGCTACGCAAGGTTTGCAAAGTTCGTCTGACGAATGGCTTCGAAGTCATTTCGTACATTGGTGGTGAGGGTCATAACCTTCAGGAGCACTCAGTGGTCCTGATTCGCGGTGGTCGCGTAAAAGACTTGCCGGGTGTGCGCTATCACACCGTTCGTGGCTCACTGGATACCCAGGGCGTCAAGGATCGTAAGCAAAGCCGTTCCAAGTACGGCACCAAGCGTCCGAAGGCGGCTTAAGCGCTGCCTGAGTAAGTGGCCGCTCTGTTATGGGCGGCCGGGAAGGGCGGGCGCGTTGCTCCGTCCTTCAACTGAATTGAATTTAGAGGGGTTGTTATGCCACGTCGTCGTGAAGTACCAAAGCGCGATATTTTGCCGGATCCAAAGTTTGGCAGTGTTGATGTTTCCAAATTCGTCAATACCATCATGATGAGCGGCAAGAAGTCGGTCGCTGAGCGCATCGTTTATGGCGCCTTTGATCTGGTGGTTGCCAAGGGTGGCAAGGATCCGCTCGAAGTGTTCGGCCTGGCAATCGGCAACATCAAGCCGCTGGTTGAAGTAAAGAGTCGTCGCGTTGGCGGTGCCAACTATCAAGTGCCGGTTGAAGTCCGTCCAAGTCGCCGTATGGCGCTCGCTATGCGCTGGTTGCGTGAATCCGCCCGCAAGCGCTCGGAGAAGTCGATGGGTCAGCGTCTGGCTGCCGAAATGCTCGAAGCCGCAGAAAATCGCGGTGGAGCCGTCAAAAAGCGCGACGAAGTACATCGCATGGCTGAAGCCAACAAGGCTTTTGCACACTTCCGTTTCTAAGACCCGGGCTCTCTTCTAACGCCACAGCCTGTCTGTGACGGTCGTTCTTTATTCGCGAAGGTTTACTACTGTGGCACGCAAAACCCCAATCAACCTGTACCGCAATATCGGTATTAGCGCGCACATTGATGCCGGTAAGACAACGGCAACCGAGCGCATCCTGTTCTACACTGGTGTCAATCATAAAATCGGTGAAGTGCATGATGGCGCCGCTACCATGGACTGGATGGAGCAGGAGCAGGAGCGTGGTATCACGATTACCTCCGCTGCGACGACGTGCTTC
>CAJAHZ010000404.1 GCA_903939665.1 uncultured Pseudomonadota bacterium
GTAGACGAAAAAACAGGGCCGAAGCCCTGTTTTCTCACTTGCCGCAAAATCACTTGGCAGCAGCGGCCGAAGCAGACTTGGCCTTCTTGGCCTTCTTCGGCTTCTTGGCCTTCGTGGACTTCTTGGCAGCCGGAGCCGCGCCTGCATGTGCGGAAGCAGCCGGAGCTGCCGGAGCAGCAGCCGGAGCGTCAGCAGCAAAAGCGGAGCCAGCAGCAAATACAGCAGCAATCAGCAGGGTAATCAGTTTCATGTTCGACTCACTCCAGAACTTAGTTGGTTTATTGACCTTGTATTTTTACAGGGCTATTTATACTAACGCGAAGATCGTGTTCAGGTGGACTCTCGCAGCGATAAATAATCAGCGCGCTACCGGACGCGTCAAATTACTGCACCACTCGCTCCATGATCCCGCATAAAGGCGCGCGCCGGATAATCCGGCAATTTCCATGGCCAGCAGATTGTGACAAGCCGACACACCTGAGCCACACTGCATCACAACTTGCCCGGGTTCAACGCCGGCCAGCAAACCAAGGAATTCCCGGCGCAATTCCGCCGCCGGGCGAAAGCCGCCATCGGCCTCGAGGTTGTCACGAAAAAAGCGGTTACGCGCCCCGGGAATGTGCCCACCCACAGGATCGAGCGTTTCGTTCTCACCGCGAAAGCGGTCCGGGCTACGGGCGTCGACCACACAAAGATCGCCGCTGGCGAGATTGCTCTCGATGAGTTCGGTGCTGATCACATAGTCGCGCAGTGACATTTCAAAAACGGCAGGAACAAGCTTCGGCAGTTCGGTCGTCAGCAAGCGGCCTTCCCGCAGCCATTGATTGATGCCGCCGTCGAGTAGCGCAACACGATCATGGCCAAGCCAACGTAGCAGCCACCACAGTCGACCAGCGATCATACCGCCGGCGTCGTCATAGACAACCACCTGACTGGCGCTGGAAACACCCGCCGCGCCCAGTTGCTGCGCAAGCACCCGCGGATCAGGCAAGGGATGACGGCCATTCCCGCCGTTCATCGGGCTGGACAAATCGCGATCAAGATGCAAAAACACCGCGCCAGGCAAACGCCCTTTGGCGTAGGCGGCCTCTCCGGCTGACGGGTCGGCGAGTTGATGCCGACAGTCAAAAACTATCCAGTTGGCGTCATCCAGATGCGCGGCGAGTATCGCGCAGTCAAGCAACGTGCCATATGACGATTGACTCAAGCGCCCCCTTCAACTGCGGACAACCACGATTTGGCTTCGACTTCGTCGTCAAAAATTCGCATCTCGGCGCGCACAAATATCTGCGAAAGCCATGCGCTCCAAGTCACCCACTGGCTGTCCGTGACAACGGCAATACGATTGAAATCATTGGCATGCGAACGGGAGAACACCAACTCTTCCCAGGCGACGTCGATTGTAAAATCGGCCATTTGCCGCAAATCAAAGTAGAGATCGACCGGCCCCTCGAATTTCACCTTGAAATTAATCAGCTGCTCAAATTCCTTGTAATCGGCCATGGAAAATTCACCGAAAACGGTAACGTCGACGCGGTTTGAGTGGTGGTCAATAACGATCATATTTAACTCCGGTTATTTATGTTTTTGAGTTTAACATCAGTCTTGCTCGGCTGGATTGGCGCGGGAGAACCCTGTCGCTACGATACCACTGGCAACGATCAATGCGATCGCCATCCAGGCGCCAGCCGATAGCCTTTCCTGCCAGATCACCATGCCAAAAAGGCTGGCGAAAATCACCGTCGTATAAGCCAGACTGGCGGAAACAAATGTCTTCCCCCGCTTGTAGGCACGCGTCATCGCCAGTTGCGCAAGGGTCGCAAAGGCGGCCACACCGAAGAGCAGGAGCGCAGCGCGAAAATCCACCGGATGAAACTCGTAGAGCGCCATCCAGAGCGCGCTGACAACCGTAGACAACAGTGAAAAATAGAAAACGGTCCTTTCCTCAGCTTCGCCGCGCGCGCCAAGCTCCCGGACGTTATAGTAGGCAAGCCCCGCCATCACGCCAGAGCCCAGACCAATCAAGCCGCCAGGAATCTGGTCGGCATGCAGCGTCGGGTGCAGCAGCAGCGCTACGCCGGCAAAACCAAGGAGCAGCGCACCAAGCATGCTCGGACGCAAACGCATCTTGCCAAACCAGCCCAAATAAATCGCCAGAAACAGCGGCGAGGTGTAGTTGAGCGTTACAGCGGTTGCCAGCGGCAGCATGGCAATTGCGTAGAAATAGAGCAGCAGGGAAATAAAACCGCTCGCCGCGCGCAAAAGCTGAAAACGCCAAAGCGGCGTGGCAATGGCAACGCCGCGCAAACGAACCAGTGCAAACATCAACACCAGAGAGATCGCGCTGCGATAGAAGATGATCTCGGCGGCAGAAAACGATTCAGCGGCAAGCTTTACGCAGACGCCCATGCAGGCAAAGCAGAAACTCGCAGCAATCATCCACGCTGATTGCATGGCGCCGGAGAAAAAATACGCTCGAAACAAGCCGCCATCACGAAAGAACCGCTTCTCATACTTGAAATCTTTCTCGGCGAAAAACATCTGCACATTCATGCTGCGTCGAGGTATCGACGCCGCCCGGCAGCAAAAAAGGCTAAAATTAGGCTGCGTGGTATCTGTGTGCGCATTTTAGTCTTCTTTCCATTTGACCAGAAGCCGGCTGCTAGGCTATTTTTGTCTGTTTTATTCGAGCGCTCCTCATGGCACGACCCCCTACTGCCGATACACACGCTGTGCGAGCAGCGCCCTCTCCGGCAGATGAGCTGAAATTCGAGGCGGCGCTTGCCGAACTCGAACAGATCGTCCAGAACATGGAGGGCGGTCGTCTGCCGCTTGAAGAATCGCTTGAGGCGTATCGCCGTGGGAGCGAATTGCTCAAACATTGCCAGCAACAACTTGGCGACGCCGAACGCAAGATCCAGATACTCGAAAACGGTACGCTGCGGGACTTTGAGCCAGCCAATGGAGAGGTGCGTTGAGCACACCATCTCTCGCTACCCGGGCTGACCAGGGGCAGCATTTCCCCGAATGGATGAGCGCTGCCCAGGCGCAGGTCGAGGCCGCGCTTTCCCGCTTTTTGCCGCCCTCTGAGGCAATTCCCGCCCGCCTGCATCAAGCGATGCGCTATGCCAGTTTGAATGGCGGCAAACGTGTTCGCCCCCTGCTGGCTTTTGCGGCTGGCGAACTCACTGGCGCTCCGCCCGAACGGCTGGAGGCTGTTGCTTCTGCAGTCGAGATGATCCATGTCTATTCGCTGGTGCACGACGACCTGCCCTGCATGGATGACGATGTATTGCGGCGTGGCCGCCCTACCTGCCATGTCGAATACGACGAGCCGACAGCGCTGCTGGTCGGCGACAGCCTGCAATCGCTCGCCTTTGAACTGATCGCGCGTTCGCCGCTCGGCGATGCTGGTCGCCAGTTGGAAATGATTCGCCTGCTGTCTCATGCCAGCGGCTCCTGCGGCATGGCCGGCGGCCAGGCGATTGATCTGGCCTCAGTCGGCAAAGCGCTAAACCAGCCCGAGCTTGAACTGATGCACGCGCTCAAGACCGGTGCGCTGATCCGTTCTGCCGTTTTGCTTGGCGCGCTGTGCGGAGAGCCGCTGACAACCGAATCACGCGAAGCACTGGATCGTTTTGCCAAACGCGCCGGACTGCTCTTTCAAGTGATCGACGACATTCTGGACTGCACGGCAAGCACAGCGACACTGGGCAAGACTGCGGGCAAAGACGCTGCCGCAGACAAACCGACCTACGTCAGCCTGATGGGACTGGAACGCGCCCGGGAATTCGCTGACGATCTCAGAATACAAGCACTTGAATCACTCGCTATTTTTGGCGAACGCGGTCAGCGCCTCATCCAACTGACCGATTTCATCACCCGCCGCAAATTTTAGCTGACTGCCTTTGCGTAACCTCGGCTTGGGCTTAGGCTCGGCGCCCGTGCCGGACACAGTAGACAAATGACCACCTATCCACTGCTCGACCACATCAGCGCTCCCAGCGACCTGCGCAAACTTGAACGCCGGCAGCTACCGCAACTCGCCGACGAATTACGCAGTTTCCTCGTCGAATCCGTATCCCGAACGGGCGGACATCTCTCGTCGAATCTCGGCACAGTCGAACTGACCGTCGCGCTGCATTACGTCTTCGAAACACCGCACGACCGCCTGGTGTGGGATGTCGGCCACCAGACCTACGCACACAAAGTTCTTACCGGTCGGCGCGCCGGCATGGCCAAACTGCGCATGCACGGCGGTGTCTCCGGGTTCCCGAAGCGTAGCGAGAGCGAATACGACACCTTCGGCGTCGGCCACTCCTCGACGTCGATATCCGCTGCGCTGGGCATGGCGCTGGCCGCCAAAATCAAGGGCGAATCCCGCAGAGCGGTCGCCATCATCGGCGACGGCGCAATGTCAGCCGGACAGGCTTTCGAGGCACTCAACAATGCCGGCGTTGCCGACGCCGACATGCTCGTCATCCTCAACGACAATGACATGTCAATCTCGCCACCGGTCGGCGCGCTCAACAAGTACCTTGCCCGGTTGTTCTCCGGCAGCACCTTCAACGCGGCACGCAAGGCGGGGGAAAAGGTCCTTGGCGTTTCACCCTCGCTGCTGGAATTCGCCAACAGGGTGGAAGAACACGTCAAGGGGATGCTCACGCCGGGAACGATGTTTGAAGAACTCGGTTTCAACTACATCGGCCCGATCGACGGACACGACCTTGACTCGCTGGTGCCGACGCTGCAAAACATCAAGAAACTCAAGGGACCACAGTTTCTGCACGTCATCACCAAAAAAGGGCAAGGCTACAAACTGGCCGAAGCCGACCCCATTCTCTATCACGGCGTATCAAAATTCGAGCCGAAAATCGGCATTGAAGATGGAAAATCCGGTGGCAAACCAAGCTACACGCAAATTTTCGGCGACTGGCTATGCGACATGGCCGCTGCTGAGCCAAGGCTCGTCGGCATTACGCCGGCGATGCGTGAAGGCTCGGGGCTGCTACGCTTTTCTGAACTTTATCCGGAGCGCTACTACGACGTCGGCATTGCCGAACAGCATGCCGTCACCTTTGCTGCCGGCCTTGCCTGCGAGGGCATGCGGCCCGTCGTGGCAATCTACTCAACCTTTCTTCAGCGCGGCTACGATCAACTGGTGCATGACGTGGCTCTGCAGAACCTGCCCGTAGTCTTTGCACTGGACCGCGGCGGGCTGGTTGGCGCGGATGGCCCGACGCACCACGGCACCTTTGACCTGTCTTTTCTGACCTGTATTCCGAACATGGTGGTAATGACCCCATCCGACGAGGACGAGTGTCGCAAGATGCTGACCACCGCGATACGCATCGACGGTCCGAGCGCCGTGCGCTACCCGCGCGGTTCGGGGCCGGGCGTCGCCATCGAAAGAGCACTGGTCGACCTGCCGGTCGGCAAGGGTGAAATCCGTCGTCGCGGCCAGAAGACCGCCCTGCTCGCCTTCGGCAGCATGCTTTCCCCGGCATTGGCGGCAGGTGAAGCGCTGGACGCCACGGTAGCCAACATGCGTTTTGTCAAACCCATCGATCGCGAGCTGATTATTGCGCTGGCACGGGAACATTCGCTGCTCGTCAGCATCGAAGAGAATGCACTGGTCGGTGGCGCCGGTTCGGAAGTCGCCCGCGTCCTTGAAGAAATCGGCAGCACCGTGCAGTTCATGCGCCTTGGCCTGCCGGATCGCTTCATCGACCATGGCGAACAGGCGCTGCTACTGGCCGAGATCGGCCTTGATGCTGACGGAATCATCCGTTCGGTACGCACTTTTGACGAACAGCAGCGCAACGACTGAGCAAACCGGGGAATAGCCCGAATGCCCTGGCAAAATAACAATCAGGAACAGCAATGAACGCACCTCAAAGCCCGCAAACTTCCGCCACCATGCCCGATGTACAGGGCTCGGCTGATACGCGGCAAATTGCCATCAACCGGGTCGGCATCAAGGCAATCCGTCACCCGATCAAAGTACTCGACAGATCCGGCGGCGTGCAGCACACGATCGCCATGTTCAATATGTACGTCAGCCTGCCGCATAATTTCAAGGGCACGCACATGTCGCGCTTCGTGGAAATTCTCAACAGCCACGAACGCGAAATTTCTGTGGAAAATTTCCCGGCCATGCTGCGCGACATGGTCAGCAAGCTCGAAGCAAAGAGCGGCCATATCGAGATGAACTTTCCCTATTTCATCAACAAGGCTGCGCCAGTGTCCGGCGTGCAAAGCCTGATGGATTACGACGTCACGCTGATCGGTGACATCTGCCACGGCGAGATCGTTTCGACCATCAAGGTCGTTGTTCCGGTCACCAGTCTCTGCCCCTGTTCGAAAAAAATCTCGGAGCGCGGCGCGCACAACCAGCGCTCACACGTCACTGCCAGCGTTCGAATCAATGATCACCTCTGGATCGAGGAGGTCGTACAACTGATCGAAAGCGAAGCCTCCTGCGAGCTTTACGGCCTACTCAAGCGGCCCGACGAGAAGTACGTGACCGAACGCGCCTACGACAATCCGAAATTTGTCGAGGACATGGTACGTGACGTCGCCGCCCGCCTTAACGCCGAGCCCCGCGTCGAGGCCTATGTGGTCGAATCCGAAAACTTCGAGTCAATCCACAACCACTCGGCCTATGCATTGATCGAGAACAGCAAGCACTGAACAGCAGTGCCTTTTCGCTGACCCAAAACAAAAGGGGCGGAGTCAAAGACTCCGCCCCTTTTTATCACCCGAAAAAATCAGGCGGCGACTACCGGCTTCTGCTTGCGCGTCAGCTTTTCCTTGATACGTGCGGACTTGCCCGAACGATCACGGAGGTAGTAAAGCTTGGCACGGCGCACATCACCACGACGCTTGACTTCAATCGCTGCGACTTGCGGCGAATAGGTCTGGAACGTACGCTCAACGCCTTCGCCGGACGAAATCTTGCGCACGACGAAGTTGGAGTTCAGACCGCGGTTACGCTTGGCGATAACAACACCTTCGTAAGCCTGCAGACGCTCGCGGGTACCTTCCTTGACCTTCACCTGA
>CAJAHZ010000405.1 GCA_903939665.1 uncultured Pseudomonadota bacterium
CACGTGCCAGCAGCGCACCAAAGCTCTGCCCGGCGGTGCCGTTCAAGGTGACGTGAATGGTGTCGTCAGGCAGACCGGCATGGCCGTATGTGGCGGCAACGCGGCCAGACAGCATAGCGCCGACGGTACGGTTGATGTTGCGTACCGACAGCTCGATATTGACCTTCTCGCCTTTGTCCAGCGCCGGCTTGGCCAGTTCAATGAGCTGGTTGTCGAGCGCCTTGGCGAGGCCGTGATCCTGTGTCTCGCAATGCAGCACTGGCGACGTTGCGGCAACGGCCGGGCGATAAAAAATGCGGCTGTAGTCGAGCCCCTGTGCCTTCCAGTGCGTAATACCCTTTTGCATGTCGAGCAGGTCGGCGCGACCGATCAGGTCGTCGAACTTGCGAATACCCATTTCCGCCATCAATTCGCGGACTTCGTCGGCGACGAAGAAGAAGTAATTAACGACGTGTTCGGGCTGCCCCGTGAACTTGCGGCGCAATGCCGGGTCTTGCGTCGCGACACCGACCGGGCAGGTGTTGAGGTGACACTTGCGCATCATGATGCAGCCTTCAACGACCAGCGGCGCGGTCGCGAAGCCGAACTCATCGGCGCCGAGCAGCGCACCGATCAGCACGTCGCGACCGGTCTTCATCTGACCGTCGACCTGCACTCGAACACGCCCGCGCAGCCCGTTGAGGACCAGCGTCTGTTGCGTCTCGGCCAGTCCCAGTTCCCATGGCGAACCGGCATGCTTGATTGACGACTGCGGGCTGGCACCCGTGCCGCCGTCATGACCGGCGATGACGATGTGATCCGCCTTGGCCTTCGAAACCCCGGCAGCCACGGTACCAACACCGACTTCCGAAACCAGCTTGACGCTGATCGAAGCGGCAGGGTTGGCGTTCTTCAGATCATGAATCAGCTGCGCCAGATCTTCGATCGAGTAAATATCGTGGTGCGGCGGCGGCGAAATCAGGCCGACGCCTGGCACCGAGTGGCGCAGGAAGCCGATGTATTCGGACACCTTGTGCCCCGGCAACTGGCCACCTTCGCCGGGCTTCGCGCCCTGCGCCATCTTGATCTGGATCTGGTCGGCATTGGCCAGGTACTCGACGGTAACGCCGAAACGCCCCGAAGCAACCTGCTTGATCGCTGAACGCAGGCTGTCGCCCTCTTGCAACTGATAGTCGCGTTCGATACGGCTCTTGCCGATGATGTCGGAGACCATCTGACCAGCCTTCACCGGCTTGAAGCGCGCCGGATCCTCGCCGCCTTCACCGGTATTCGACTTGCCGCCGATACGGTTCATGGCGATCGCCAGCGTGCTGTGCGCTTCAGTCGAGATCGAGCCGAGCGACATGGCGCCAGTGGCAAAGCGCTTGACGATGTCCTTGGCTGACTCGACTTCTTCAAGCGGTACGGCAGGACCCACCGATTTGATCGCGAACAGACCACGCAACGTCATATGGCGCTCGGTCTGGTCGTTGATGATTTTGGCGTATTCCTTGTAGGTGTCGGTCTTGCCCGAACGCGTGGCGTGCTGCAGCTTGGCGATCGCATCCGGCGTCCACATGTGCTCTTCGCCACGCACGCGGTAGGCGTATTCACCGCCGGCATCGAGCATGGTGGCCAAAACAGGGTCGTTCCCAAAAGCCTGCTTGTGCAGACGGATCGCCTCTTCCATGACCTCGAACACACCGATGCCTTCGACTTGCGTCGACGTACCGGTGAAGTACTTGTCGATCAGTTTCTTCTGCAGGCCGATGGCTTCAAAAATCTGCGCGCCGGTGTAGGACATGTAGGTCGAAATGCCCATCTTGGACATGACCTTGAGCAGGCCCTTGCCGACGCCCTTGACGAAATGCTTGACCGCCTTGTCGCCTTTTTCGCCGCCGCCGGCGAGTTGCTGCAGCGTCTCGAGCGCCAGATACGGATGCACCGCTTCGGCGCCGTAGCCGGCGAGCACCGCGAAGTGATGCGTCTCACGGGCGGCGCCAGTTTCGACGACCAGACCGACACGCGTGCGCAGGCCCTTGGCAACCAGATGCTGATGCACGCCGGAAGTAGCGAGCAACGCTGGAATCGCGACGTGATCGGCATCGACCTTGCGGTCCGAAACAATCAGGATGCTGCAGCCGCGATGCACCGCGTCCTCAGCCTCGGCACACAGCGATGCCAGACGGGCTTCGACGCCCTCCTTGCCCCAGGCCAGCGGGTAGCAGATGTCGAGTTCGGCGGACTGGAACTTGTTGCCGGTGTAGCCTGAAATATTGCGCAACTTGGCCATGTCGGCGTAGTCGAGCACCGGCTGCGTTACCTCAAGCCGGTAGGGTGGATTGATTTCGTTAATGCCAAGCAGATTCGGCTTGGGGCCGATGAACGAGACCAGCGACATGACCAGCTGTTCACGGATCGGGTCAATCGGCGGGTTGGTCACCTGCGCGAACAACTGACGGAAATAGTTGAACAACGGCTTGTTCTTCGACGACAGCACGGCGAGCGGCGAATCGTTCCCCATTGAGCCAGTTGCTTCCTCGCCAGAGGTCGCCATCGGTTCAAGAATGAACTTGATGTCTTCCTGGCTATAGCCGAAAGACTGCTGGCGATCGAGCAACGATGCGGCGCACTCCGGCGCACAGGCGTTGACCGGCACATCTAGGCCGTCGAGTTTGATGTTGATGCGGCTCAACCAGTCCTGATAAGGCTTCTGGCGCGACAGCGTGTCTTTCAGTTCAAGGTCTTCAATGATGCGGCCCTGCTCGAGATCGATCAGGAACATCTTGCCCGGCTGCAGGCGCCACTTCTTGACGATCTTGGCATCGGGAATCGGCAGCACACCGGATTCCGAGGCCATGACCACAAGGTCGTCGTCGGTCACCAGATAGCGCGCCGGGCGCAGGCCGTTACGGTCCAGCGTCGCACCAATCTGACGGCCATCGGTGAACGCCACGGCAGCGGGGCCGTCCCACGGCTCCATCATCGCAGCGTGATATTCGTAGAAGGCACGGCGCTTCTCGTCCATCAGCGTGTGCGATTCCCACGCTTCGGGGATCAGCATCATCATCGCGTGCGCCAACGAATAACCGCCCATCACCAGCAATTCGAGGGCATTGTCGAACGACGCCGAGTCGGACTGGTTTGGGTAAATCAACGGCCAGATCTTTTCGAGATCGGTACCGAGCAGTGGCGACGAGGTGCCTTTTTCGCGCGCGCGCATCCAGTTGTAGTTGCCGCGAAGCGTGTTGATCTCGCCGTTATGCGCAATCATCCGGAACGGGTGCGCAAGGTGCCAGGTGGGGAAGGTATTGGTCGAGAAACGCTGATGCACCAGCGCCAGCGCCGAAACGCAGCGCGGATCCTTGAGGTCGGTGAAATACTCGCCAACCTGATCGGCGAGCAGCAGGCCCTTGTACACGATCGTCCGCGCCGACATTGACGGCTGGTAAAACTCTTTGCTGTGCTTGAGCCCGAGCGCCTTGATGGCGTTCGCGGCGCGGCGGCGAATGACGTAAAGCTTGCGCTCAAGCGCGTCGGTCACCATGATGTCGGCGCCACGCCCGATGAAAATCTGGCGAATCACCGGCTCCTTGGCGCGCACGGTCGGCGACATCGGCAGATCGCGATCCACCGGCACGTCGCGCCAGCCGAGAACAACCTGGCCTTCGGAACGGACGGCACGCTCAATCTCTTCCTGACAGGCAAGGCGCGAAGCCGACTCCTGCGGCAGGAACACCATGCCAACACCATAATCGCCAATTTGCGGCAGAACGATGTTCTGCCCGGCCATTTCTTCGCGTAGGTAGGCATCAGGAATCTGGATCAGTATGCCGGCGCCGTCACCCATCAGCGGGTCGGCACCGACCGCACCGCGGTGATCCAGATTTTTCAGGATCTGCAGGCCCTGTTCGACGATCGAGTGGCTCTTCTGCCCCTTGATGTGCGCTACAAAACCGACGCCGCAGGCATCGTGCTCGTTGGCCGGGTCGTACAACCCCTGCCGTTCAGGTACAGCCGAATCCATCACGCTCGAATCCTCACAAAACAAAGATGCCACACAGAATTGTCCGATTTGCCCAAGGCTCGCCAAACGTCAAAAAAGCCGGCAGGCGCCGGCTTACGAATTTTCAGGGCAACTGCAAACTATACCGCGAAACTCTCGGCTCTTCAAGGCGTTGGGTTGCGCCAAATTGGTGCGAGCAGTTTGGCGACCGGTTAAATTTCGCCAACAGCAAACAACCGACGATGCTCCTTCATGGCGTAACGGTCGGTCATTCCCGCGATGTAGTCGGCAACTGAGCGGGGTTGGTCACCATCTGCCGGCAACTGATACTGCGGCGGAAGCAGGCGCGGGTCGCCGATAAATGCGCCGAAAAGGTCGGTGATGATCCGTTGCGCCTTGCTGGTCATGCGCAAGACCTGATAATGCTGGTAGAGCTGAGTGCGGAGAAAGAGTTTCATCTCGCGCTGCGCTGCACGTAGTTCGTCGGAAAAAGCCACGAGAGGCGGTCCTTGACGTGCCTCGGCAAGATCTTTCGGGGACTGGCGGGTGATATTACCCGCCGTTGTCTCGATGAGATCGCAGACCAGCGCGTTGATCATCCGACGGATCGTCTCGTGGATCAGACGCCGCCCGTCCAGTCCCGGGTAGGCTCGGCGAACGTCGCAAACGTGACGGGCAAACAAGCCGACATCTTCCAGTTGCTTCAGCGTGAGCAAACCGGAACGCAAGCCATCGTCCACATCGTGATTATTGTAGGCAATCTCGTCTGCGAGGTTGCAGATCTGTGCTTCCAGCGAGGGCTGCGTTCGATTAAGAAAGCGCTCCCCGAGGTCACCGAGTTTGCGCGCATTTTCGAGAGAACAATGCTTGACGATCCCTTCACGCGTCTCGAAACAGAGATTGAGGCCGCTGAATGCCGCGTAACGCTCTTCCAGCAAATCGACGGTGCGCAGGCTCTGCAGATTGTGCTCAAAACCGCCGTAGTCGCGCATGCATTCGTTCAGCGCATCTTGGCCGGCATGGCCAAAGGGCGTGTGCCCAAGGTCGTGCGCCAGCGCTACGGCTTCGACAAGATCCTCGTTGAGCCGCAAGGCACGGGCTATGCCACGCCCGATCTGGGCAACCTCGAGACTGTGCGTCAGTCGGGTACGGAAAAGATCACCTTCGTGATTGACAAAGACCTGCGTTTTATACTCAAGGCGTCGAAACGCGGTGGAATGAATGATGCGGTCGCGGTCGCGCTGAAACTCGCTGCGCATCGAAGGCCGGTCTTCAAGATGGCGACGGCCGCGCGAATTGGCTGCCAAAACAGCGTAAGGCGCAAGTTCAGACATGAGCGGAGCGAGTGGCGATGGCTCGGGCAATTTCGTCTTGCGATGCGACGTCACTGACGACTGCCTGACCCAGTTGCTTCAACAACACGAGCCGCAAGTTTCCATCCACGACCTTCTTGTCATGCTGCATGAGGTCGACATAACGCTCGACGCCCAGAGCCGGCCCGAAGACCGGCAGGCCCGCACGCACGAACAGCCTTTCGACACGAGCGAGTTCTGCACTACCGATCCAGCCCAGCGCAACTGAAACCTCGACAGCCATCATCGTGCCGACCGAGACAGCCTCGCCATGCAGCCATTCGCCATAGCCCATGCCGGTCTCGATCGCGTGACCAAAGGTGTGGCCCAAGTTGAGCAGTGCTCGCTCACCGTTTTCATGCTCATCAGCCACCACGACCTCAGCCTTATTCTGGCACGACCGGTGAATGATGTACGCCAGCGCTTCAGGTTCGCGCGCCAACACCCTTTCAAGATTCGCCTCAATCCATTCAAGAAAGGGCAAATCGCGGATCAGCCCGTATTTGATCACTTCAGCCAAACCCGACCGCAGTTCCCGGTCCGGCAATGTATTTAAGGTGTCCGTATCGGCCAACACCAGTTTCGGCTGGTAAAAAGCGCCGATCATGTTTTTGCCACGCGGATGATTGATCGCCGTCTTCCCGCCCACCGACGAATCAACCTGCGACAGCAGGGTTGTCGGCACCTGGATGAAGGGCATTCCACGCTGATAACAAGCGGCGGCAAACCCGGTCATGTCGCCGACGACGCCGCCGCCAAGCGCAATCAGCGTTGTCGAACGCTCACAACGGCGTTCGAGCAGGATGTCGAAAATCCTGTTTAGGTTTTGCCAATCTTTATACTGCTCGCCATCGAGCAAAACGATCTCGATGACTTCAATGTTGGCAGAACGCAAGGGCGCGGCAAATGCCGCCAGATAGAGCGGGGCTACGGTTGTGTTCGTAACAACGGCGACCTTCCGCTGACGCAGATAAGGCAGCAGAAGATCACTGCGCTGAAGAATTCCGCGACCGATATGGATTGGATAGGCCCGCTCGCCCAAGGCAACGTTCAGAGTTTCCATCGTTCACCGACTTCCTTGACAAGCAACTGCAAAACGCCTTGAGCGTTGATCCGGCTGCCATCGACGACAAGATCCGCCACTTCACGATAGAAGGGATCGCGCTGCGCATACAGATCCTTCAGTCGAAGCAAAGGATCCTCGACTTGCAGCAGCGGCCGGTTCCTGTCGTGACGGGTGCGCTCCCAGAGCGTATAGGGAGGAACGTCGAGATAAACAACGAAACCGCTGGCGCTCATATTGCCGCGATTCTCGGGGCGCAACACTACCCCCCCCCCGGTCGCCACCACTTGCCCACTCCGCGCCGCGAGATCTTCGATCACCTGAATTTCACGCTTGCGAAAACCTTCCTCGCCCTCTATTTCAAAAACCGTAGGAATACTAACCCCGGTCCGCGCCTCGATTTCACGGTCGGAATCGACGAAATCCAGCCCCAACCGTCTGGCCAACGAGCGGCCAATGGTTGTCTTGCCAGCCCCCATCAGGCCAACCAAGTAGACGTTTTGCGTACCGTATTGTTTATCCACAACGCCATTCTACCGCAGCGACTGCGCGACGAAAGGATACAAAAAAGCCGGCGGTCGCCGGCTTTTTCTGTTGGCACGTAAAAGTCAACGGACGGAAAGGCCTTCGGCAACGATTTTCGGCGTGATGAACACCAACAATTCGGTCTTGTCATCAATCCATTCCCTGTTCTTGAACAGCCAGCCAATGTAGGGCAGGTCACCAAAGAAGGGGATGCGCTGTGTGTTGTCGCGCGTTGTTTGGGTGTAAATCCCGCCGATCACAACAGTGCCTCCATTTTCGACCAGCACTTCAGTTTTCACGTGCTTTGTATCTATCGCTACCCCAGCCCCCGTTGACAGTGAGGTATTTGGCGTATCTTTGTTGATATCTAAACTCATTGTGATTTTCCCATCCGGCGTAATCTGCGGCTTGACCTTCAATGAGAGATTGGCTTTTCTGAAAGATACACTGGTTGCACCTGAGCTCGTTGCCTGCTGGTAAGGTATCTCTACGCCCTGCTCGATGATGGCCTCGACCTGATTGGCTGTCATCACCCGTGGACTTGAGATCACCTTACCGCGCCCATCTGCCTCAAGTGCAGAAATTTCAGCGTTAAGAAAATGGTTTTTGGCCGCATTAAAGAGAACGAAGGACAAAGCTCCCGCATTACCCGAACGCGGCGTCGCAGGCAAGTTCACGCCAAGCGAATCGTTGATAAAATCGGGGACGGTAATCGACTGGCCGGTATGGTAGCCGGTATCATTAAGCTTTCCGCCGACCGCTCCGCCGATCCTAGCCGAGTTGGCACCACCACCACCTGTCGTGTCATGCAACCCAAGGCGAACGCCAAGGTTTTTGGCGAAACTGTCACCCGCTTCCACAATCCTGGCCTCGATCATCACCTGACGTACCGTTAAATCAACTTTGGCAATCAGTTGCCGGACATCTTCCAGACGGCTTGACGTATCCTGCACAAACAATATGTTGGTTCGCGCATCGACTACGGCACTTCCGCGCTTTGACAACATGCGCTGATTCGCGTCGGTCAACAGCTTTTGTATCGCCTCCGCTTTCTGGTAATTCAACTGAAAGCTTTCGGTGCGCAAAGGCTCCAGATCACCGATCTGAGCTTTCGACTCGAAATCAAGCTTTTCCTTGGTCGCAATTTCTTCGCGCGGCGCAATCAGGATCACATTCCCGTTCTTGCGCATATCCAAGCCTCGTTGCTGCATGATGATATCCAAGGCCTGGTCCCATGGAACATCCTTCAGGATCAATGTAATAGCACCCTGAACCGAGTCACTGACCACCATGTTCATCCCGGTAAACTCACCGATCACCTGCAACAAGCGACGAACATCCACGTTCTGAAAATTAAGCGACAACTTCTCGCCCTGATAGCCCCCGCGCGAGCCCTGCACCAATTTATTCGGATCTTCGATAACCGGCTTTACCTCGATTACGAACTGGTTATCCGTCTGATAGGCGTTGTGCTCCCAGAGACCACGCGGCGTTATCGTCATGCGTGTATTCGGCCCTTGTTGAACCGTATTTATTGCGGTAACCGGAGTTGCGAAATCGATGACGTCCAGACGCTTGCGCAATGATTCCGGCACAGTGACTTTGACAAAATCGACAATTAGATTCTGGCCCTGTTGACGAATATCGATACCTGCGCTGGGGTCGCTAAGATCAACCGTTATGCGCGCCTCTCCGGCCTTACCTCGCCGAAATGCAATATCACGAATGCTGTTCGACGCCTGTGACGCACGGGCCTGAGCAAAAGCCGCAGGCATCTCAGCAGCACTATCAACCTTTCCCGTTTGGGAGAAAGCCAGCAAGAGACTGTTTCCTTCAATCTTTGCTTCGTAGGCCATGGCCTGCTTGAGGTTAAATACCAGACGCGTCCGGCCTTCGGCCTGAACTACGTTGGCGCTACGGAGATCGCCCTCGTTATAGGTCTGGCTGGATTTTCCGAGCCCATTGGTCGTATTCGCGAAATCGAGCGCGACTCGTGCAGGCTGGGCGACGCTGAAACCGGACGGAAGCGCAACCAGCGGCTCTTTGAAAGTCAGTTTGACGTTCAAAACCCCGCCTTGCTGGGCGACGGTCATCGACTCCAGAATATTCTGCGTAGCCTCCTGAGCATTTGCTGCCGGCAGCACGAAAAATAGTCCGAAAACAACGCCATACACGTACTGTCTGATTTGATTCATTTTTTCGCCCCCGTTTCCTGCAGCAG
>CAJAHZ010000406.1 GCA_903939665.1 uncultured Pseudomonadota bacterium
AGGCGCAGAGATCGCAGAGAAACCCCTTTTCTTTTTGCTTTTCTCTGCGATCTCTGCGCCTCTGCGCACTCTGCGTCGAAAGCGGTTTACTGACCATGCAAACCCACAACCTCTTCTCTCTCCCCCGCCCGAGCCTGCGCTGGCTGCCCGTATGGCGGCGCAACTTCCTCGTCTGGCGCAAGCTGGCGATTCCGTCGGTGCTTGGCAATCTCGCCGATCCGCTGATCTACATGCTGGGTCTCGGCTACGGACTCGGTGGCATGTTGCCGCAGATCGGCGGGGTCAGCTACGTGAGCTTTCTCGCCGCCGGTACGGTGGTCGCCAGCACCATGAATGCGGCCACCTTCGAGGCCCTGTACTCAGCCTTCTCGCGCATGCACGTGCAAAAGACATGGGACGCCATCCTCAATACGCCACTCTCGCTCGACCACGTTCTGACCGGTGAACTCGTCTGGGCCGCCAGCAAGAGCCTGCTTTCCGGGCTGGCCATCCTGCTCGTCATCGCGGCACTCGGGCTGACGACCTCGCCGCTCGCGCTGTGGGTCATCCCGGTCATTTTTCTCACCGGCCTCACCTTTGCCGCGATGGGGCTGATTGTCTGCGCACTGGCACCGTCCTATGATTTTTTCATGTACTACTTCACACTGTTCATCACACCGATGCTGCTTGTTTCCGGGGTATTTTTTCCGGCGGAGCAGCTCCCGGTGGCGCTGCACTTTATCGCCAGCTGCTTACCGCTGTCGCATGCCGTTCAGCTGGCCCGCCCACTGCTGCTCGGCGAAGTGCCGGACAATGTCATCGGGCACATCGCCACGCTGCTGACCATCGCCGTCATCGCCTTCGGCACGGCCACCGTACTGACACGGCGGCGTCTGCTAAAATAGCCACGTCATATTTTCACAAACACAAAACCTCAACGGGAGCCGCGCATGCCAATCAAACTTCTCGCCATTTCGGGCAGCAGCCGCAATGACTCGGTCAACAGTCGCCTGCTTGCTGCCGCCATGAAGGCAAGCCGCGCGCTGGGTGCCGAAGTGACCCTCCTCGATCTGCGAACGCTCGCCCTGCCGATTTATGACGGCGACCTTGAAGCGGCAGGCGGGCTGCCGGATGGCTGCATTGCATTGAAGGAAGCGCTGGCCGGGCACGACGCACTGCTTCTCGCGTCGCCCGAATACAACGGCTTTTTCTCGCCACTGTTAAAGAACGCCATCGACTGGGCGTCACGGCCACAGGAAGGCCGGCCTTCGCCGTTCAACGGCAAGGTGGCCGGACTGCTCGCCGCCTCACCGGGCGCACTGGGCGGCATTCGCGGCCTGCCGGCGGTGCGCCAGCTGCTAAGCAATCTCGGCGTACTGGTCACACCGGGGCAACTGTCATTGCCGCGCGCGCATGAGGCATTCGATAGCGCAGGCGGGCTGCTTGATCCCACGCAGCGGCAAGCGCTCGAACGCGTCATCGGGGAACTGCTGACGACGGCGCAGGCCATGCAAGCGAAAGCCGACTAGGCAGAACACGTTCAATTTGCCGCTCGATGATCGCCGCGCTATCATCGAGCACTGCTTCCTTCCGGAACCGCCTGTCATGCCGATCGCAGCCTGCCAATACGCCGAGCACAGGATGGCGGTTAATCGCCGCAGGGTTTTGCTGGCTGACGACAGCAAAACCTTCCAAAGCATGTTCACGGCCTCTCTGGCCGGGAGCGACTGTGAGTTGTTGTGCTGCAACGATGGCCAGCAGGCGCTAAAGCTCATCGGCGAGCAATACTTCGATTTTGTCTGCTCCAGTTTCTACCTGCCCGACATGGAGGGCATCGAGCTTTGCCGGCGCGTGCGTCACCTGACCAAGAATGCCAGCAAGCCTTTTGTCCTGCTGACGTCCATCGATAGCACCGATGCCCTGACCAAGGCCTTACCGGCAGGCGTCACCGACATCTTTCACCGAAACGATGTCGAACAGTTGCTCGCCTTCATCAAACGTTTCCCCTCGTCGCACACACGTATCGACGGACGCGTGCTCTATGTCGAAGACAACAAGAGCCAGCGGGCTGCACTCAAGGCGATTCTCGAGCACAGAGGGCTTTCCGTCGACGATTTTAGTTCGGCAGACGAAGCCTTGCAGAATTTTCAGCACCATGACTACGACCTGGTGCTCACCGACATCGTGCTCGACGGCACGATGAGCGGCTTGGCGCTGGTCAATCAGATCCGCCGGCAAACCAGCGCAAAAGGCGACACGCCAATCATCGCGGTGACCGCTTTCGACGACCGGACGCGGCGTATCGAGTTGTTCAATCTGGGGGTGACTGACTACATTCTCAAACCGGTGGCGGAAGAAGAACTGTTTGTGCGCATCGGCAGCCTGCTCGAAATGCGCCGCCTGGCAGGCGAAATCGAACGCGAACGACAGCAGCGCCACGCCGACGAATTAACCTTGAGCGATGCGCGTTTTCAGACGCTGTTTGCCAACATGGCCGAGGGCGTCGCGCTGCACGAACTGGTTTATGGCGCCGATGGCCGTCCGGTTGATTACCGCATCCTCAACGTGAACCCGGCCTATACGACCCATACGGGCCTAGCTGCAAACCAGATACTCGGTAAGTTGGCCAGCGAAGCCTACGGAACGCCTGAAGCGCCATTCCTCGACACCTACATCAAGGTCGTCGAAACGCGGCATGCGGCCGAACTCGAGCCGCCTCTTGCAGCAACACAAAAGCAGCTTCGCATCCGCGCCTATGCCATGCAGGACGGCCATTTCGCCACCATGGTCGAAGACATCACCGAGCGCAAGCACGCCGAGGCCGAGTTACGCATCGCCGCCAGGGCCTTCGACTCGCAGGACGGCATGATGATTACCGATGCCCACGGCATCATTCTGCGTGTCAATCGCGCGTTCACCGAGATTACCGGCTACACGTCCGACGAAGCCGTCGGCCAGACGCCACGCCTGCTCCAGTCGGGCCGCCACAACGCCGATTTTTATCGCGCCATGTGGGAAACGATCAGTCGTACGGGCGGCTGGCAGGGCGAAATCTGGGATAGACGCAAGAATGGAGAGGTGTATCTGAAATGGCTGACCATCTCGACCGTAAAGGCTGACGATGGCGCGATAACCCATTATATCGGCGTGCATTTCGACATCACGGAACGCAAAAAGGCTGAGGAGGAGATCAAAAAGCTCGCCTTCTTCGATCAGCTGACGGGCCTGCCCAATCGAATACTTCTGCTCGACCGCTTGAAGCAGGCGATGACGGCCAGTGCGCGTAGCGGCAATCATGGC
>CAJAHZ010000407.1 GCA_903939665.1 uncultured Pseudomonadota bacterium
ATCCCCGAGTGGCTGGCGCTCGGCCACACCAGCATTGTCGAAGCCGGCACCGACGAGCGTCACTTCGCCATGGACTTCCGCCTCACCCATCCGCTGCTCGGTCAGGTGTTCCGCTACTCCGGGAGGTTTGAAGCCGCGTTGGCCAAAACAACGATCAAATAGTCATTTGCCGCTCATAACGGGCGTCTCTGTTGCATTGACGGGTAAAATCCGCCTTTGCCCATTGAAAAGAAGCACGCGCCGCATGCAAACCGAAGACCAGGAAAAGCCCAAATACGCCATCGTGGCGTCAGTTCAACTACCGAGCGTCAACGACGTTGAATTCGAAGCATCTCTGACCGAACTGCGCGAACTCGCCAAAACACTGGGCTTCGAGGTCGTTCACACCTTTGTGCAGAAGCGCGCCGGTTTTGACACGACGGGTTACCTGGGCGTTGGCAAGCGGCAGGAGATACACAGCTTCATCAGCGGTGAGTCCGATGATTCAGGGCATCACGGCGAGATCGCCGTCGTTTTCGTCGACCACGAAATCTCGCCGTCGCAGGCACGCAATCTCGAAAAAGAGGTCGGCTGCCAGGTGATGGACCGCACCATGGTCATCCTCGAAATCTTTCATCGCAACGCACGCTCGCGTGCGGCCAAGGCGCAGGTCGAAATTGCCCGCCTCGGCTACATGGCGCCGCGCCTGCGCGAGGCGGCGAAGCTCGCCGGGCCGCAAGGACGGCAGCGCAGCGGCGTTGGTGGCCGGGGGGCTGGCGAGTCGGGCACCGAACTCGACAAGCGCAAGATCCGCGACCGTATCGCCGAGTTGCAGCAGGAAATCATCGCCATGGAAGCCGAGCGCAAGACGCAGCGCGCCCGGCGGCAGGAGCGCGAAGGGCGCGAAGGGCTCGCTGGCGTAGCACTGGTCGGCTATACCAACGCCGGCAAGTCCACACTGATGCGTGCGCTGACCGGCAGCGAGGTGCTGGTCGCCAACAAGTTGTTCGCGACGCTCGATACCACCGTGCGCGCCCTCCACCCCGAGAGCGTGCCGCGCGTGCTGATCAGCGACACGGTTGGCTTCATCAAGAACCTGCCGCACGGTCTCGTTGCGTCGTTCAAGTCGACGCTCGATGAGGCGCTGGATGCATCGCTGCTGCTGCATGTCATCGATGCCAGCGATCCCGGCTTCGAACGCCAGCTTGAGGTCACCGACAAGGTGCTCGAAGAAATCGGTGCCGATACCGTGCCGCGCCTGCGCATCTTCAACAAAATCGACCATGTCGGCGACGCTGCAGCGCAGGCCGAATGCGAAACGGCACTACGGACGCAATACCCGGATTGCGTCGTAATGAGCGCCCGCCGCCCTGACGACGTCGCCACACTGCGCCTGAAGATCGTCGCATTTTTCCAGCGCAATCTGGTCGAAGACGAACTTTTTCTGCCCTGGTCGGCACAGCAACTGCGTGGAGCCGTCTACGCAAACTGCGAAGTGCTTGAGGAACGCGCAGACGGCGAAGGCGCTTTCTTCCGTGTGCGCGGTGAGCACGATACCGTGCAGAGCCTGCGTGAGCAATTTGAGCGAGTTTGATGAACTCGGTTTCACCTATTTCCATCGAAAATACACCAGAAGGCGCTATTGAGCCTCTTTTCTACTTGACCAACAGGCGCCGCGCGGAAATACTCGGTGCTGTGCCATCGCCCCTTTATTCCTATGACTGCAGCCCCGCCCACCAGCCAGCCCCCCGAGCCAACAGCCGGCAGGAGAGCCACGGATGAGATGGCCCTCAAATTCAAGGAGGCCGAGCTCAAATCGATTACCTTGCTGCATCCCTCATTCCACGAGTCAGAAATTGAAACAATCGATATGGACGGGATACTCCCGTGCGGCAGCGACGATGATTTTCATACGACCACATCGTCAACCGGACCGGCCAAATCCATCCTCACGCCGGAACAAAAAAAAATGCGGCTCCAGCTTGCCGCGTTTAAACGGTCCTTTGAAGATTTTGACGCTACCCATCGTTTGTCTCAGGTCTGTATTGCGGGTACCAAACGGGGCGATGTCCTTGCAATAAAAACCATTGTCGGCGTCATCTACCTGCGTGTTGTTGACCGCATCAAGGGCGCGCGCGAAGGTGCCGGCGAGATTTTGTGCGAATGCAATTACGACCTGGGCGATCAGTACGTCCTCACCCATGCAGCGAGTGTTCAATTACCGATCTGCTCGAGTAGCCACACCATCACCAACCCAGATGGCAGCACGCGCTTTGCCAGCAGAAAACTAAAAATGAGCACGGACGCAGAACTACCGTCGCATGTCAGCAATCTCCTGCACGAACGGTTCTTTGTCGAAATTTCAATCTACGCCAATCCGAAACCCGAGAAGCTTCGACTTATCGACTTGGGGCGGTGGATTGCGCGAATTGGCCTCAAACTCAAAGCGATTTTTGACGAGAACGACCGATTGGAGCGCGAAAAAAAGCAACAAAAAGAGGATGCACGCAGATGTAAAAAAGAAGCGTCGCAGAAAAGCTAAGTTTCCCAACGCTCGAACCACTCGGTTAACGTACGGCTCTCGCCCAGAGCAGTGAGGCGCTGATCGATCGCGTCGTGGTTGCCCCATACCACGTTAGCCAAGGCACCCTCGACAACGCGAGACTCGATTTCGTCGCAATAAAGCCCCTTGTCGCGCTGCACGTAAAAGCCATAGGTACGGCAGGCCACCGGCCGTTGAGCATAGACCGGGCAGGCGCCGGTCGTCCGATCCAACAAGGGGCAAACAACGGGACGCTGGCCGGCCAAAGCAGCGATATTCCGGCGGATTTCGCGAAGGCGTTCCGGCAGCAGCGCGGCCAGGCCCTCCTGCAGCAGGCTCCACTCCGCAACCGTCAACTGAGGGACTTCGGCGAGCCGCCGGCAACAGCCATCGCAGCCCTTGCCGCACAGCCAGCCGGGACGATTCTCGCGGATGCTTTGCACGCGTGCGTCAATATCGGAATGAAGTTGAGACAAAGCGCTTGAATGCAAACTATCGACCGGCGCTGCCATTCAGGCCTTGGCGAAAAAGGGAAGCGGTGAGCGGTTACTGATGCCGAAAAGCTTACTCGACCGTCACCGATTTCGCCAGGTTGCGCGGCTTGTCGACGTCGGTGCCACGCACCAGTGCCACATGATAGGAGAGCAACTGCAGCGGAACGACATGCAACAAGGCCGAGAGGGCGCCATAGTGTTCGGGCAAATGCAGCACATGCACGCCGTCCGACTCCTGCATTTCGCTGTCGGCATCGGCAAAGACATAGAGCTCGCCACCACGTGCGCGAACTTCCTGCAGATTGGATTTGAGCTTTTCGATCAGTGTATCGTTCGGCGCCACGGCGATCACCGGCATCTCTTTGTCGACCAGCGCCAGCGGCCCGTGCTTGAGTTCACCGGCAGCGTACGCTTCGGCGTGGATGTAGGAGATCTCCTTGAGCTTGAGCGCGCCTTCCATGGCGATCGGATAGTGCCGGCCGCGCCCGAGGAAGAGCGCGTGCTGCTTCATGGCGAAGTGCCCGGCCCATTCCTTGATCTGCGGCTCAAGCTCCAGCACCTTGGCGACGGCTACCGGCAGATGACGCAAGGCGGTGAGTTCGGCGGATTCATGTTCGGCAGTCAGACGGCCGCGCAGTTTGGCCAGCACAAGCGTCAGCAAGTAAAGTGCGGCAAGCTGCGTGGTAAAAGCCTTGGTCGAAGCGACGCCAATTTCCGGACCGGCACGCGTAATAAAGCGCAGCGCGGTTTCGCGCACCAGCGACGATTCCGGCACGTTGCAAATCGCCAGCGTTCGCATCATGCCCTGCGCTTTGGCGTGGTGCAGCGCAGCCAGCGTATCGGCGGTTTCCCCCGACTGGGAGATGGTGACGACCAGCGTCTGCGGGTCGGGCACGGAATCACGATAACGGTACTCGCTGGCGACTTCGACCGAACAGGAAATCCCGGCGATCGCCTCAAGCCAGTAACGTGCAACGAGACCGGCGTGGTAACTGGTGCCGCAGGCAATGATCAGAATCTGACGAACGTCCTTGAGGGTGACTTCGGCATCCGCACCCAGCAAACCTGGCTGGATGCTGCGCGCCGCGCCGATCAGTTCGAGCGTATTGGACAAGGCCACCGGTTGCTCAAAGATTTCCTTCTGCATGTAGTGGCGGTATTGGCCAAGCTCGACGGAATCAGCCGACAGTTGCGACTCTGTTTCGGCGCGCTCGACCGGCGTGCCATCGACACGCGTAATGCGGTAGCTGCCGCGCAGCAATTCGGCGCAGTCGCCATTGTCGAGATAGACCATGCGGCGCGTTACCTGCAGCAGCGCCGAGGCGTCCGACGCCGCATAATTGCCCTCGTCCGTCAGGCCAAGCAGCAGCGGAGAGCCTTCACGGGCAACGATGACGCGGTCCGGCTCGACTTCGCGCAGCACGGCGATGGCGTAGGCACCCTGTAATTGGGCGATTGAGGCGCGCACGGCGGTAAAGAAATCACCCGTCGTTTTCAACTCGTGGGCGATCAGGTGAGCGATCACTTCGGTATCGGTATCCGAAGTGAATTCGTAGCCATCCGCCTTGAGACGGGTGCGCAAGGCTTCATGGTTTTCAATGATGCCGTTGTGCACGACGGCCAGACCATCGGAGATATGCGGATGGGCGTTGCGCTCGGACGGCACGCCATGCGTCGCCCAACGCGTATGGGCGATACCGGTGTTGCCGGCAGCGCCGGTTTCGTCGACCTGTGCCGTCAGTTCGGCGACGCGACCGACGGCGCGCAGGCGCTGCAGCCCGAGTTCATTGATGAGCGCCAGACCGGCTGAATCGTAGCCGCGATATTCGAGCTTGCGCAGGCCTTCAAGAAGGACGGGGACGATATTGCGGTCAGCGACCGCGGCAACGATGCCACACATAAGTCAGATCACTTTTTGGTTTTTACCGGACGTTTCCAGCCGGCAATCGAGAGTTGTTTGGGGCGTGAAACCGTCAGCGTATCGGGCGGCGCGTCGCGCGTCAGCGTTGTACCGGCACCCAAGGTGGCACCGCGGCCAACGGTAACCGGTGCAACCAGCTGAGTATCGGAACCGATGAAAACATCGTCCTCGATGATCGTCTGAAACTTGTTGGCACCGTCGTAATTGCAGGTAATCGTACCCGCACCAATATTGACCCGGCTGCCGATCGTTGCGTCGCCGATATAGGCCAGATGATTGGCCTTCGACTGCGCTGCGATCTTGCTGTTTTTGATTTCAACGAAATTGCCGATGTGGACGCCAGCGCCCAGCTCAGTACCGGGGCGTAGGCGGGCAAAGGGGCCGATCACAGCATCCGGCCCGACCACGGCATCGTCGATATGACTGAAGGCCGCCAGCCTTGTACCGGCGCCGATGCAGGCATTTTTCAGCACGCAGTTGGGGCCGATCTCAACGGCTTCGTCGAGCACGACCTTGCCTTCGAAAACACAATTAACGTCGATAAATACGTCACGCCCGCAAACCAGCTCGCCACGCACGTCGATGCGCGCCGGGTCGGCAAGGCGCACACCGTGCTCCATCAACTGCTCGGCGTTGCAGCGCTGCGCAATCCGTTCGAGTTCGGCCAACTGCACCTTGCTATTGACGCCCAGCACTTCCCACTCGTGCTGCGGATGCGCAGTACGGACCGGCAGGCCGGCGGCAACCGCCATGCCGACGATGTCGGTCAGGTAATATTCCTTCTGGGCGTTGTCGTTCGACAGCGCGGCCAGCCACTCGCCAAGCCGTGCCGTCGGCAGCGCCATGATGCCGGTATTGATTTCACGAATCGCCAACTGGCTGGCCGAAGCGTCCTTCTGCTCGACGATGCGGGTCACGTTGCCAGCCGCATTGCGCACGATGCGGCCATAGCCGGAGGGATCAGCAAGCTCGACGGTGAGGATGGCCAAAGCACCACTTGCATCCTGTGCGGCATGCAGCAACTTCTTCAGGGTATCTGCCTGAATCAGCGGCACATCGCCATAGAGCACCAGCGTTATCCCTTCGCCACCCAGATGCGGCAGCGCTTGCTGTACAGCGTGGCCAGTGCCGAGTTGCGGCTCCTGCAACGCCCAGGCAAGATCAGGCGCAGCCAGCGTGGTACGTACGATGTCGCCGCCATGGCCGTAGACCAGGCAGAGTTTTTTGGGTGAAAGACTGCGCGCAGTGTCGATGACGTGCGAAACGAGCGCCTTGCCGGCCAGTGGATGCAGCACCTTGGGAAGGTTGGAATGCATCCGCTTTCCCTGCCCGGCGGCGAGGATGACGATATTCATGTGCGTACTCTGTGAAGCGGTCAGGCGGTCTTGCGATCGTCCTGCCCGGAAAGAATGTCACCCAGCATCTGCTTGCCCTTGGGCGAAACAAACCAGTGCAGGATGTTCTTGTCGTTGATGCGGGTTTCGATGATGCCGAGGTTCTTGAGCACGGTAAGGCGGGTGCTGACGAGATCGCGAGCAAGCCCCGTTTTATCGGTCAAACCAACCAGGTTGCCGTACACATAATTTTCTTCAGCAAGCGCACGCAGGATTTCGATGTCGTTGTATGACAGCGACTCTTTCACGGCTTCCTGCTTGGGTGCGACCGGCGCCGTTTCAGCAACGGGCGCGATCTCTTCGCGCACGGCGGCTGGTGGCGCTTCGTTGCGTTGCTGCTTCATCTGCGCCATCTCACGCTTGATCTGATCCATTTGTGTCAGCAGCTTGTTGGCGACGTTTTCGAACGGGCGGCGCAAGGCGACAACGTAGATCAAACAGAAACCAGCGAAAACGAAGAAATCAACCGGGCGGGTACGCGCAGCTTCGAGCAGGTTGCTTGAAATCATGTTCAGGAAGAGCGGCACGGTCAGCGCCGCAATGACGCCAAGAATCGGGTATTTGACCCAGTCCTGGCGACCGAGATCGGACTGACGGTCACTCAAGAAATAGTTGGCGACCCCCCCGAGCAAGCCGGCGGCGATCATGATCAGCAGAATGACCAGCATGTAGCCATCGAGCGTGCTTGGCAGCACGCTGACCTGCAATGATTTTTGCAATTCCGGATTCATTTTGCCTCCCCCCATCAAGCCAGCCGCTACTATGCCATAGCCCCTAGCTCTGGCCAAAGAAACACCCCGTTTCAGGAAGCCGAAACGGGGTTTTTATGGTGCTTTACCGAATTTTTGCGTTTTAGCGAGGCAAATCCGAGCTTCTTGTCAGGAAAATATCGACCTCACGCGCGCACTGCCGGCCCTCGCGGATGGCCCAGACGACCAACGACTGACCGCGACGCA
>CAJAHZ010000408.1 GCA_903939665.1 uncultured Pseudomonadota bacterium
CGCCGTGCAAATTCGCTCACCTGTTCAACCTTCGTTGCGGCCACATCGCGCGGATAAACGCCACATGCCCCCTTTCCTTCGCGGTGTACCTTGAGCATCACTTGCGTCGATTGCTCCCGCGACAAACCAAAGAACTTCTCCAGCACCACCACCACGAAATCCATCGGGGTGAAATCGTCATTGAGCAGCAACACCTTGTACATCGGCGGCGGCTTGGTGCGGCTCTGCTCCGGCGCCAATGTGGCTCCGCCTTCCGGTCCGACCTGCTTGCGTGTAACCATGGTTCGATTCTAATGTGATTCCCGGACAGTTCAACACCTCGAAAAGGAGGGGAATACGCCGCCGTCAGCTTCCTATTTTGGGATGCCCGGACGATATGCAAGGGGGCTCCCTGTGCGATGCAACATCGAAAGTTGTTGACGCTGCTTGACAATGTGCGTAAAACGCGAGCGTGTTTAGTTCAATTTCCCCGAAGTGACCTACGGTCGTCTCATAGCCTGTCAAATCGCAGCTCCTCTGAATCGCCGCTTGGCCCCCGCTGCTATTCCGAATTTGAACTTCAACATGCCCCGGCCGGGGTGCGGTGTTTTGCAGCCCGCAGCGGTGGCCGATTCGTTCGTTTTTGATTAAGGAAAAAGTTACATGGCAACTGGTACTGTTAAGTGGTTCAACGACGCCAAAGGTTTTGGTTTTATTACCCCCGATGACGGCAGCGAAGATCTTTTCGCGCATTTCTCGGCCATCAACATGGCCGGCTTCAAGTCGCTGAAAGAAGGCGACAAGGTGACTTTCGACGTGGTGCAAGGCCCCAAGGGCAAGCAAGCGTCGAACATCCAGAAGCCCTGATGTCCTGACATTTTCGGTCCCGGGTCATACCGGTCCCGAAAAAGCAAAGCCCGACCGATATCGCTATCGGCCGGGCTTTTTTTATTTGTCGATTGCATGCGATCAATCATTGCCCCTGCCCAAATGCAGTGCATTTCACTTCACAGGCGCCTCCCATCAGTCGGTCGAAGTCATACTTGCATCGGGCGACACATGAAACCGCTAACCGCTACCTGGAGAAAGTCCGGAAAGCCGGGAGCGACGACTTGGTCGAGGGTGTCGTGCATGAATACGGCAATGCGATTTGGGAACTGGTAGTTGTCAATATTTTCCCCTGCGACCTGCTCCGGAAGAACTTTGGCGCCACCCCTTATGGGCGAGGGGTGTTCTACGACTACGACGGAATTGAATACATGACCGACTGCAAGTTCCGGCGCATGCCGTCGCCGCCAAATTTCGAGGCGGAAATGTCGGGTGAAGGCTGGTGCCCGGTTTCCAGAATGGACGTGTTTCCCGAGGGATTCGAAACATTTCTGCTGGTTTCGGAAAAGATTCGGGACGCGGTCATGCGCCACCATGCCGATCTGTTCGACGCCGGATTCTGGCAGGGCACGCAGGAACAGATACGCAGGGGTGCGATGCAGGACTTTTTCTCTTATCCCGACTCGCTGCGCTTCTGCAACGGTCTTGGCCGAGGCCAAACGGTTTGAGCCGCCTAATATTGTTCAATAAGCCCTATGGCGTACTGACCCAGTTTAGCGATTCGGCCGGGCGCCCAACCTTGGCCGACTATATCCCTGTCCAGAAGGTCTATGCTGCCGGCCGGCTCGATGCCGATTCCGAAGGTTTGGTTGTATTGACTGACGACGGGGCCGCCCAGGCACGGATTACCGACCCCCGCCACAAACTTGCGAAGTTATACCGGGTTCAGGTTGAGGGGTTGCCAACAGATGAAGCACTCCAGCAGTTGGCTGCGGGGGTGGACCTTGGAGATTTCTGCACGCGCCCGTGCCTGGCGCACCGCATTGCCGAGCCGCACGGACTTTGGCAGCGTAATCCACCGATTCGGTATCGCGCGGCTATTCCGACCAGTTGGCTTGAAATTGTTCTGCGGGAAGGCAAGAACCGCCAAGTCAGGCGAATGACGGCGAAGGTCGGGTTTCCGACTCTCAGGCTGATTCGATGGGCGGTAGGCGACTGGACCCTGGCCGGGCTCTCACCCGGACAGTGGTGTGAAATCGAGGTTTCAGGTCAACCGGATGCAAAGCGGCGCGTTAATGTCTGTAACGCCCCGAAAAACCGTGGTGTTAACAACACTCTACCTAAACCTAAATTAAAGGAAACACCATGAACAAGCTTCTCGTTACCCTGTTTGCCGGCCTGATCGCTACCTCCGTTTTCGCTGCTGATGCTGCCAAGCCCGCTGCCGCGCCGGCTGCCGCTGCTCCCGCCGCTGCCGCTCCGGCTGCGAAGGCTGATGCACCCAAGGCTGAGAAGAAGGCTGACGCTGCTCCGGCCAAGGCTGAAAAGAAAGCCAAGAAAGAGAAGAAGGCCAAGAAAGCTGACGCTCCGAAGGCTGACGCTCCGAAGGCTGATGCTCCGAAGGCTGCTGCCGCCCCGGCCGCCGAGAAGAAGGCTGATGCCCCGGCTGCCAAGAAGTAATCTTCGCACGACAAAAAAATGGCAGGGAAACCTGCCATTTTTTTTGCCTATAGATTAAAAAGCGAATCAAGTTTCTTATCCAACGAAGCATTACTTTTCACGTACCCGGTTCTCTGGCCGGTTTTCGTAGCTTGTTCCAGTGTCACGCGGTCACTTCGGCCGTGTGCTTGCCAAAGGTATCAGAGTGATGTGGATGCGCAAAGTGTCGCTGGCAATGTACTTTTGCCTTGCCTTGCCGGGATGGGCTCAGCAGCCGCAATTGCCCCTTCTTGAACTGTCTGCGGGCATGCACCGGATAGAGGCAGAGGTGGCTGCCACTGCCGAGAGCAGGCAAACGGGAATGATGTTGCGTACTTCGATGCCATCCCATCGCGGGATGCTTTTCGTCTTTCCCGAGATTGCGAAGCACTGCATGTGGATGCGCAATACGCTGGTGCCGCTGTCGGTGGCGTTCCTTGACGAGAAAGGCCGCATCCTGAATGTCGAAGACATGCAACCCAAAACCGAGGATAACCATTGCTCGACCAAGCCGGCTCGGTATGCCCTGGAAATGAATCTGGGCTGGTTCAGGAGTCGCGGCGTAGCGGCGGGCTTTTCGATCAGTGGGATCGACAAGGCGCCCACAGGACGTTAAAGCCTAGTTTCAATAGTGTGGCGGGATTTCTTCGCGCGGGTTTCGCACTTCGCTCGGCGCTGACGGTTGCATCAATCGGTACATCTCGCGTATCTGAGCCTGCAGCAGGTCGATTTGCTGCTGCTGGCGAAACACCGTGCGATTGAGTTCTTCAAGATGATCTTCGCTGAGACCGAGCTTGATTTCGAGTTCCGTGATTCTGGATTCCATGCCGACTCTCCGCTGATTCAATGACAAAGGGCGCCTTGTGGCGCCCCTCGCTGACTTCGACTCAGTCGTCCTGCAACGTTGCTCAGCCGAAATTCCTTGCTGCGAAATCCCAGTTCGCCAGGGAAGCCAGGAAGGTTTCGACAAACTTGGGTCGGGCATTGCGGTAGTCGATGTAATAGGCGTGTTCCCAGACGTCCACCGTCAGCAGCGCCTTGTCGGCAGTTGTCAGGGGTGTCCCGGCAGCGCCCATATTGACGATGTCAACCGAGCCGTCTGCCTTCTTCACCAACCAGGTCCAGCCGGAGCCAAAGTTGCCAACTGCTGATTTGACAAATGCTTCCTTGAAGGCAGCGTACGAACCCCACTTGGCACTGATCGCTGTGGCCAGAGCACCGGAGGGCTCACCACCGCCACTTGGCTTCATGCAGTTCCAGAAGAACGTATGGTTCCAGATTTGTGCCGAGTTGTTGTAGATACCGCCACTGGACTTCTTGATGATGTCTTCCAGTGCCATGTTCTCAAAATCCGTTCCTTTTTGCAGGTTGTTCAGATTGACGACATAGGCGTTGTGGTGCTTGCCGTGGTGGAACTCCAGCGTTTCCTTGGAATAATTCGGTGCCAATGCGTCAAGCGCATAAGGCAGTGCGGGCAGTGTGTGTTCCATGAGATCCTCGTCGGTTGATGGGTAAAGATGATTGATTGTAGAAACTTTGTTCAATTTGCGTCGGCGACCGTCAAATCAAGCTTGCCGTCGGCCAGGGTTGCCTGCAGCGCCTGTCCGACCCGGGTTTGTTGCACGCTGGTGATGGTCTTTCCGTCACTGTCAGTGAGCCAGGCATAGCCACGCTGCAACACCAGACTGGGGTCGAGCAAACCCA
>CAJAHZ010000409.1 GCA_903939665.1 uncultured Pseudomonadota bacterium
CGGCCCGGTCAAGGCCGACCTGCTGATCGAAGACAGCGCTGCGCGCAAGGCACTGGTTTTCGAGCATGGCGACGTCGCGGGGTTTCTCTCGCCGTGGCCCGAGCCATTCAAGGACGGCAAGGCCAACCTGAAAATCTACGGTAAAACATTCAGCCTGAACTACGGCGCGGACTACGCAGCCGACAATCGCTTTGCCGTTTACCCTGTCGGCTGCCCGACCGGCCACAACTTCGGCTTCATGCTGGTCAACAAACAGGAGATCCGCCTCAAGGCGGGTGCCGCAGTCGACGGGCCACAGGGCTACTTCAAGGTGGTGGTCGACCGCATCGAAGGCGACGAGGTGCTCGGCTGGCACGTTGAAGACCGAAAGGGAAACCGCTCGCACAACCTCGGCGGCACCGGCATCGCGAACATCGATCTGGTGCTCGGCCAGGGTCGCGTGACCGGGCAGGCGATTCTCAAGGACGTTGGCAAGGCGCTGCTTGAGCGTACATACAACGCAGCCACCCCTGCGCTACCCGCCGACTCACCGCTCCCCCCGGCACTGATCGCCGGGCTGGCGCTGGCCGCCCTCGCACTTGCCGCGCTGGCCTACGAACTGGGCCGGCGCAAGTCGCGGCCAAGCTGAGCCATGCCTGACTCATCCACCCAAACCGGGCCTGCTGGCCTGAGCGCCGACGTCGACTGGGACGCCGGCGACCTTGCTTGCGGTGAGCTGGTGCTCGAACTCCGTTTGCGCATGCGCCAGCTGGCGAGCGGCCAGATACTGCGCCTGATTGCACACGACCCTGGCGCGCCGGCAGATATTCCGGCATGGTGCCGGATGACCAAGCACCCGCTGTTGCACGCCGACCCCGCCACACAGACCTATTTCATCCAACGCCCATAGAAAAGGAAATCACATGTCCAAGAAATTCTGCGTCAGCCTGACCTCCGCCAAAAACGATACCGACAAAGCCACCGTCGCCTTCGTCGTGGCCAACGCCGCCGTGGCCTCGGATCAGGAAACGATGGTTTTCCTGAGCACCGAAGCCGTCCGTCTGGCCGAAAAAGGCTACAACGACGACATGCACGAAGAAGGCTTCGCGCCACTCAAGCAGCTGATGGAAAACTTCATCGCCGGCGGTGGCCTTCTGTACGTCTGCTCGCCGTGCTTCAAGAAACGCGGCCTCGACGAAACCCGCCTGGTTGACGGCGCGCAGATCGTCGGCGGCGCCAAGCTGGTCGAATTCCTGTCGCAGGGCGCGGCATCGGTCAGCTACTAAACATGGAGCAACAGCACGCCAGCCGCCCGGACAGCAGCTTCGATGGCGGCGACCTCGATTGCGGCAGCGGCCTGCTGCTGCTCATCCGTCGCCACATCGACCCGCTGGCTGCCGGGCAAACGCTGGAAATCCTGTCCACCGACGCGACGGTCGAAGTCGAATTGCCCGCCTGGTGCCGGATGACCAGCAACGAGTTGCTGTCGCTGGAGCGGCGCGCCGGGCAGCAGAACAGCTTTCTGGTGCGCAAGGGCGCACTGGCCGGGCGCAGCCTCAAGGCGGCTCCGCTGCCCACCGCGCCGACTGCCGAACGCGCGGCGATCGAAGCGCCGCCAATCCGCCCGCTGTCGGTGATGGGCATGGGTTCGTGGCCGCGACCGCGCTGGATGCTGCGCGCCGTGCACGACCGCATGGCTGGCCGTATGCCAGAGGACGAATTCCAGGCCATCGCCGACGACGCGGTCAGCCAGTCGATTGATGCCCAGTTGCGCGCCGGCGCCGACGTGCTGACCGACGGCGAGCAACGACGCGACTCCTACGCGAGCTTTGTCGGCGGCATCCTGGAAAACTGCCAGCTGATTCCGCTGACCGATCTGTTGCCCTATGTCGACGACCCCGTGAAGTTCGAGAAGGAACTGCGCGCCCTCGACATTCCGGCCCACGAAGTCAGGCACCCCGCTGTCTTCGGTCGCATCGCCCGAATCAAACCGCTCGCCGTGCACGAGTTGGAGTACGCCCGTACGCTCTCCCACAATCCCGTAAAAATCGCCCTGCCTGGCCCCTACCTGCTGACGCGAACGATGTGGATGGAATGCCTGTCCGACCGCGCCTACGCTTCGCGTGAGGAGCTCGCCGAAGACATCGTGCGCATCATGCGCGAGGAGCTCGCCGATCTGTTGCGCGGCGGCGCGGCGCTGGTTCAGTTCGACGAACCGGTACTCTCGGAAGTCGTTTTTTCACGCACCAAAGAAGGCTCGGGCGGACGCAGCTTCATGTGCGGCGCGCTTGGCGAAAAAAAACCGATTGCCGAAGAACTCGCTTTTGCGCGCGACCTGATCAATGCCGTGGTCGCCGGATTTCCGCGCGAACGGATCGCCATGCACGTCTGCCGCGGCAACTGGACGCCTGATGAATCGGTCGCCATGGCCGGCGATTATCGCCCGCTGCTTCACCACTTCAAGCAGATTAACGTCGGCACGTTCATGCTCGAACTGGCGACGCCGCGTGCCGGCGAAATTGAAGTGCTGCGCGATCTGCCCGATGACCGCCGGATTGGTGTGGGGGTGATCAACCAGAAACTGGAGCAGACTGAAGACGTCGATACGGTCTTCGCCCGGGCCGAGGCGGCCATCGCACTATTCGGCGCCGAGCGTGTGCTGCTCAACCCGGATTGCGGCTTTGCCACCTTCGCCGACAACCCGCTGGCATCGAGCCGCCTTGCTGAAGCCAAGCTGAAGGTCATCGCCACCGCCGCTGCGCGGCTGCGCGACAAGTACGGCGTATAAACCTGCGCCCCGGCGACTTGGCTGAAGCTGAGTCCCGGGGGCATTTCTTTCCGGCTGCGCTGACAATCAGCGCATCAGCCGCGGCCTACGGCCCACTTTCCAGCGCCGCCCAATGCCGAGGCAAAAGCGACCAGCAGCAGGAACAGCCCGTGCAGGTTCCCGAAAAAAGCTGCGCCGTGCAGCCAGCCATGCACCAGCGGCCAACCAACGATCAGCGTCAGACCCAGGCTTGCCAGCGGCATCCACAAGCCGAGCACCATAAAAACGCCGCAGAGCATTTCGGCCAGACTCAAGCCCCATTCCGTGGCATGCGCTACGGTAATCTCGCCGTGTGCATGCGTCAGCGGTTCGAAGCCGGCGATAAACGCCATGCCACCCACGGCAAGGCGCAAAAAGAAAAGGGACCAGTCGATTCGTGTTTTTGAAGTGGCCATGAAATCAGCAGAGGATGTGCGACGGTTGGCGGAACAAGCGGGGTGCAGTATGTCCGGAGGCTTGCGCCATGGTCAAGCTTATCGATCCATGTGCCGCAGCGCACAGCACACGATCAAAACGACGAGCCCGGCGTTTTCAGGAATTCGATTTCTTCCGGCGTCGACACCCGGCCGAGAATCACATTGCGATGCGGGTAGCGACCAAACCGGTCGATGATGGCCTTGTGCCGCAACGCGAAATCGAGGTTTTTCTCCATCCCCGGCGCACCGAACAGCGAAAGCGCAAGCGCATGAATGACA
>CAJAHZ010000410.1 GCA_903939665.1 uncultured Pseudomonadota bacterium
CTGGAAAATTCGGAAGGTGGTGGCGCGCTGGCTACCTTAAGCCTGCTGCGCACGCCGCTTTAGTGCCCCGGCGGCGCAACACCAGCGCCGAAGCAGACGCCGGTGACGTCTGATTTTCCGGCCCTCCGCACCGGCATATTACGACTTCACTCTCCCTTCACCCGCCGCACACGCGGCCCGCATCAGCCGCTCACATCACCTCGCCATACTCGCTCTCAACCCATTCACAAAGGAGACGAGCGATGAAGAACCCCTTGCTGCAAAAATGTGCGCTGCTGGCGCTGATCGGCGCGCTGCTGCTGATTCCACTATCGATGATCGAACGCACGATCGACGAGCGCACAGCACACCGCGCCGAGGCGATCCGTGCAATCGCGGCGAGTACCGCCGGCGAGCAGTCAATCAGCGGACCGGTGCTGACGATTCCGGTCGTCGAGGAATATGACGACGAGCAGATCGAGGAGAGCAACGGCGAACGCAAGAAAAAAACAATCCGCCGCAAGCGCACCCACACCGTCACCGTACTGCCGCGCCAGCTTCATTTCGACGGCGGGCTGAACGTCGAAAAACGCGCCTACGGCCTACACGAAACGGCAGTTTTCGAGTTGCAGGGGGTGATCACCGGTAGCTTCGAAACACCGGGCGTAGCCGCGCTACCCGCACTCGGGCAGAACGCGCATCTGACCTGGGGAACGCCATCCGTCTCGGTCGGCATTAGCGACGCACGCGGGATCAGCGGCGAGCCGAAGGTGGAGATCGGCGGCAAGGTGTTAAGCCTGCGGCGAGGGACCAAAGCGGCTTGTTTGAAGACCGGGTTTCACGTTGAAGCCGGCGCACCGCACGATGGCAAGTCAGTGATTTTGCCGTTCCGCATCGATCTGCGTCTGGCCGGAACGGGCAGCGTCGGCTTTGTCCCGCTCGGCGAAATTTCCACCGCGGAACTGCGTGGCAACTGGCCGCACCCGAGCTTTGGCGGCGATTTTTTGCCGCGTAGCCGCGAAGTTGGCGCCGCCGGTTTTACCGCACGCTGGAGCACCACAGCGCTTGCTTCGAATGCCGGCAACGCGCCAAGTGACGCCAATGCCAGCGGTTTCCAGGTGCGCCTGATAGACCCGGTCGATGTCTATCGACAGGCGCTGCGTGCGGTGAAGTACGGCGTGCTGTTCATCGTCCTCTCGTTTTCGGCTTTCTTCACCTTCGAGCATCTGCGCAGCCTGCCGATCCACCCGATCCAGTATCTGCTGGTCGGCCTGGCGCAAGCGGTTTTCTTTCTGCTGCTGACCAGCCTCTCCGAACACATCAGCTTCTCGCACGCCTATCTGGCTGCGGCTGCGGCGTCGATCTGCCTGATCGGCATTTATCTCGCCTCCATCCTGCGCGGCTGGACGCGCGGACTGGGCTTCTCCAGCGCACTGGCCATCCTCTACGCGGCGCTGTTCGGCATTCTGCGCTCCGAGCAGAACGCTTTGTTGCTCGGCTCTATCCTGCTCTTCATCGCGCTCGCCGCATTGATGCTCGGCACGCGCAGCATTGACTGGTACCGTCTTGGCAAAGCGAGCGGCGATGTCGTTACGGACAACGGACAATGATCAGCCGCACTGAAACATCCAGCCGCCCGCTGCGCGTGGCGCTGTGGGCCGGCGGCCTGCTCGCGCTGCCTCTGGCCCTGCTGCTGCGCAACCCACTGCTGCTGCAGTGGCGGCCGCTGGCAACGCCGTTGCTGTTTGCCGTGACGATTGCCGTAGCGGTCTTCATCGCGCTACGTTGGCAATGGCCGCAGGCCCGCCGGCAAGGCGCACTGCTCCTTGCGCTGTGGGTTGGCGCGCTGCTGCTGGCCGGCACGCAGGAGGCGGTGTTCGGCTGGCGCAAGCAGCAGGTACTGGCCGCGCACCACGCGGCCGCACAAAAACTTGGCGCGCACATGATCGTCGGCTACAGCGATCCGCAGGCGGTAAAAACACTCGTCGAAAAAGGTCTGATCGGTGGCATTTTTATCAGCGCGCACAACGTGCGGGGGCGCAGCAGCGAGACGATCCACGCCGAGATTTCGGCACTGCAGGATCTGCGCAAGATCGCCGGATTGCCGCCGCTGATTGTCAGTACCGACCAGGAAGGCGGCATCGTTTCGCGCATGTCGCCGCCGCTCTCGCGACTGCCGTCACTGGCCGATGTGATCGCCGAAGCAAGACCGGAGGAGATCGAATTGCTGGCCTTTGCCTACGGCGAGAAACATGGCCGCGAACTGGCGGCACTCGGCGTGAATATCAATTTCGCACCGCTCGCCGATCTCTCGTCGCCTGCCGAACGCCATAGTTTCGACTTCCGCAGCCTGATCGGACGGCGGGCGATCGACACCGACCCGGCGCGTGTCAGCCCGGCAGTGATCGGTTACGCACACGGACTTGAAGTGAACGGGGTGCATGCGACGCTGAAACATTTTCCCGGCCTCGGGCGGGTGACCACCGATACGCACATCTTTCCGGCGATGCTGGCGGCCAGTGCGAGCGATCTGGAGGACAGCGACTGGATACCGTTCCGCGCCGGATTGCAATCCACGCAATCGCTGCTGATGGTCGGTCACGCCACGCTGAGCGCGGTCGATGCAAGCAAACCGGCATCACGGTCGGCCAGGGTGGTCCGCGAGATCGTTCGCCAGCACTGGGGGCACGATGGTGTTCTGGTCACCGACGATCTGACGATGGGCGCCGCGGTTCGCCACGGCCTGTGTTCGGCGGGCGTCGATGCGATCAACGCCGGAATCGACCTGCTGCTGGTTTCCTACGATGCGGCGCAGTACTACGAAATTTTCTACTGCCTGCTGCAGGCGGCGCAGCACGGGAAAATTGACGCCGCGATGCTTGAGGACAGTGAGCGCCGACTCGGCAAATTGCAGGGGGTACTGAAGCGCGCAGCGCCGTACACACTGGCCAGCGCAAAATGACAAGAAGAAGCGCGGACACTCCCGCCGTCAACGCCGTCGCCACTTTGGCAAGCGAGCTACCACATCAAGTCATCGGGTATCTTGAAGTCGGCATACGGATCGTCCGCATCGACTTCGGCACTGGTCTTGTTCACCCGAACAACGAGCGAGGCATCGCGCTCGGCGATCTTGTCAGCAATCACCCGAGGGACCAATTCGGTGACGCCGCCCAGACAAACGATCACCAGACGCCCGGCCATCAAATGCGCCTGCACCGCAGCCGACACGTACAGCCGTTCGATCTTGTTGTCGCGGGTAAAGTTGTAGGCGATGTCGCCGGCGCCCTTGCTCTGGCGGTTCTGCTGCACCATCTGGGCAATTTGCGCCACAATCGCCTTCTGGGTGGCGGCCGCATCGCGCTGGGCATTGAGCTCGCGGGCCCGCTCGGCATTCCTGCGCTGCGTTTCGAGCGCAGCCAAGCGCACTTCATCGACGCTCTGCGTACCGGTCCGGCGCTCAACCTTCTTCTGCTTGTTCTTGTCCTGATTGGCCACTTTGACCTTGTTTTTGTCGACAAGGCCGGCTTTCAAAAACTGCTCTGCCAAAGACGCCATAGGTGCTACTCCGAAAATAAGGTTCGCAGGCCCGGGCTGCTGCGCCGGCCAGAGGAAAGGCGTAAGCATAGCAAAAGCGCGCTCCGCAAACTTGCCGGCTCTCCTGACCCAAGCGGCGAAAAGATAAGGGGATAGACAGCCGGGAAGCAGGGAAGAGGCACCTCCGGCATTGTTTTCAATCGAAACGAATGCGCCCCCCTTTGCTGGTCAGTCGTTCCCCCGTCCTGCACAGTCAATTCTATGATGGCTTTGCGGAGCGGCACTCTCCGCGTGCTCGCGGCCAGCGCCAGTCGTTCGTAACATGCCAACCTCTACCGAGACCCGCTGAAATGAAAGCGCAGCTTCCTTTCCAGAATGTCAACCGCACCGCCAGCGCCTTGATGTTTTTGCTCTTGATCTACGCAACGGCAATTATCTCGAAGATGACCTGAAGGATCTCAGCGAAGATCTAATCAAAAAAGACGACAATATCGACCTCGGCCACGCATATGTGCTGGTCAAGAGGTGCGGCGCACAATCAATCGTCTTCTTTCCCACGCAATTCGGCGTTTTTCGTACTTACCCACCCGTCCTCCGGGAAACCCCTACAAAGCCTATGGCTCAAGACACCCTTTTTGACCACAGCGCCTTCGCGGCCTTCGATGCCGGCTCGCGGCCCAGTGCCTGCGAGATGAACTGCCCGGCAGCAAGCAGCTTGTCCAGATCAATCCCCGTTTTTATCGACAGGCCTTCGAGCAGAAAAACCACGTCTTCGGTGGCGACATTGCCCGACGACCCCACCGCGTACGGGCAGCCACCCAGACCGGCAATCGAGCTGTCGAATACGGCCATGCCGAGTTCAAGCGAGGCGTAGATATTGGCGATCGCCATCCCGTAGGTATCGTGATAATGTCCGGCCAGCTTGCTGATCGGCACATGTGCGGCGCAGGCTTCGATCATGCGTTGCACCGAAGCCGGCGTGCCGGCGCCGACCGTATCGCCGAGCGACACTTCGTAACAGCCCATCTCGTAAAGTTTCTTGGCCACCCATGCTGTTTTTGCCGGGTCAATCGCACCTTCGTAAGGGCAGGCGACGACGCAGGAAACGTAACCACGCACTTTGATTTCGAGGGCGCTGGCAGCATCGACAACGGCATCGAAACGCTTCAGGCTCTCGGCGATGCTGCAGTTAATGTTTTTCTGCGAAAAAGACTCGGATGCAGCGCCAAAGATCGCCACTTCCGTCGCTCCCGCCTCAAGCGCCGAATCGAAACCCCTAAGGTTGGGCACCAGCACCGGATAGGCAACACCCGGTTTACGCTGTGGACTCGAGAGCACGCCGCGCAGCACTTCGTCATTGTCGCCCATCTGCGGCACCCATTTGGCCGGCACAAACGACGTCACCTCGATCGCCGACAGGCCCGCCGCAGCAAGGCGTTCAATCAACTCGATCTTGATGGCGGCGGGAACAATCAACTTCTCGTTCTGCAAACCGTCACGCGGGCCGACTTCGACGATTTTTACACGTGAGGGCAAAGACATTATTTCAACTCCACGCAGCCGGCGCGTAGCCAGGCGGCGAAATCAGGCTCCGGAAGATCGCCGGCAGCGAGCGAAAGTACCGCTTCGACTGCGTCTGCCTGGCTGACGCTCAGCCGATAGCCATTGATGCGCAAAAACACACCCGTCGCCAGAAAAGCTGCACGTTTACTTCCGTCGACGAAGGGGTGATTTTTTGCCAAACCGAAGGCATAGGCGGCGGCACACTCAAAAACATCTGGAGATCCGTAAGCTGCCAGATTCTCGGGCCGTGCCAGTGCCGATTCGAACAAACCCTCATCGCGCAAGCCGGAGGCGCCGCCATGGATCGCCAGACTTTCGTCGTGCAACAGCACGAGCGCTTGCCGGTTGATCCAGCGAAAGCTCATTTGGCCAGCGCGTGAAACGTATCGCGATACTCGCGCATGAACTCACGCCCCTGCGCCAACTGCTCCTCAACAGCGGGATCGTAGGGCGTCAACGAAACGCCGGATGGTGACTGGGTAGCATAGAGCGTATCGCCTTTTTCCACATGCAAAAGGCCAAGCAATTCCTTGGGCAGCACGACGCCGACCGAATTGCCGATCTGGGTCAGTTTCAGGGCGAACATGGCATAGCTCCGTTGTTATAACATTTGTAATACTAGTCAAACCATCAGCGCAGATCAAGCGGTCGTCACTTCGAATTCGACCAGCTCCGCGCCATCGGGAACCTGGTCGCCGACCGCGTAACTGAATGATTTCACCCTGCCGTTCTTCGGGGCGGTGATCGTATGCTCCATTTTCATCGCTTCGAGAATGAGCAGGGGTGCGCCCTTTTCAACCATCATGCCTGGCGTGGCGAGCAGGGCGACGATCTTGCCCGGCATCGGTGCAGTCAGACCACCGTGCGCACCACCCGCCTCGACCAGATGCAAGGGGTCGTCGCGCAAGATAATCCAGGTCGTGCCGTTGAGGAAAACATGGCGTTTCTGCGCCTGCTTTTCGGTAACCGCAACAACGCTGCTGACCAGCCGGCGATCGTCGAGCTCGACGGCGTACTGGCCGGCAAACGGCCCGCTTTCGAGCAAACGACCGCGCGCCAGCGCCGACTCGCCGGCCAGCGTCAAGCGCCAGCCAGCGCTTTCGTAAGCGACGACCACCTCAAACAAGGCTTCAGCGCTGCGATAAGTCATTGCCCTGCGCGACTGGATATTCAGTCGCCAGCCATCGTGCGAACTCCACGGCGACCAGGGGTCGCCCGAATGGCTGGCTTTGGCGAGCGCCGCTGCCTGCTCGCGCAACAGCTCCGCAACAGCAGCAATAAAGAAAACCGTGTTTGGCGGCACCTTTTCGCTCGGGAACAGAAGATCGCGACTTCTTGCAATCAGTCCCGTATCGAGATCGGCATTGGCGAAGGCCGGACAGGCGACCAGACGCGACAGGAAATCGACGTTGGTGGTAACGCCGACGATGCGATAGTCGGCCAGCGCCTGCCGCATGCGAGCCAGCGCCGCATCGCGTGCATTGCCGCCCTCGCCGGCGTCCCAGACAATCAGCTTGGCGATCATCGGATCGTAAAAAGGCGTGATCTCATCGCCCTGCTCGACGCCGGTATCGACGCGCACGTTGATGCTCTCGGCAGGCGGCGAAAGATAAACCAGACGACCGGTTGAAGGCAGAAAATCCTTGTCGGCATGCTCGGCATAAATCCGCGCTTCAAGCGCATGGCCACGAATCTGCAGCTGATCTTGGCGCAAGGGCAGCGGCTCGCCGCTCGCCACACGCAATTGCCACTCGACCAGATCCTGCCCGGTAATCATCTCGGTCACCGGGTGCTCGACCTGCAGACGCGTGTTCATCTCCATGAAGTAGAAGCTGCCGTCCTGCGCGAAGGTGTCGCTGGCGATGAACTCGACCGTACCGGCACCGACATAGCCCACCGCCCTGGCGGCATCGACAGCGGCCTGCCCCATCGCCGCGCGACGCGCGGGCGTCATGCCCGGTGCCGGCGCTTCTTCGAGGACTTTCTGGTGGCGGCGCTGCACGGAACAATCGCGTTCAAAGAGATGAACGCAATTGCCGTGCGTATCGGCAAAGATCTGTATTTCGATATGCCGTGAGCTGGCCAGATATTTTTCAATCAGCACCTGCCCGGAGCCAAACGACGCACGGGCCTCGCGCTGGCATGATGCCAGCGCGGCGACGAAATCAGCGCCGCATTCAACCAGACGCATGCCCTTGCCACCGCCGCCGGCAGCGGCTTTGATCAGTACCGGGTAGCCAATGGCGTCGGCCTGCGTCTGCAGAAAATCGGTGGCCTGATCGTCGCCATGGTAGCCCGGAGTCAGCGGCACATTGGCGGCGCCCATGATTTTCTTGGCCGCCGACTTGGAGCCCATGGCGCGAATTGCATCGGCCGGCGGGCCGATGAAAACAATACCTGCCACTGCGCAGGCATCGGCAAATTCGGCGTTCTCGGAGAGGAAGCCGTAGCCTGGATGAATCGCCTGCGCTCCGCTGCGTCGGGCCGCATCGAGAACATGCCCGCCAACGAGGTAAGAGTCGCACGCCGCCGCCGGACCAATACAGACTGCCTCATCGGCCAGCCGAACGTGTCGCGCATTGGCATCGGCTTCCGAATAGACGGCGACGGTGCGGATGCCCATGCGACGCGCCGTCTTGATCACCCGGCAAGCAATTTCGCCGCGATTGGCAATGAGAATTTTTGTGAACATTTAGAACCTTTCACCACCAAGACACCAAGGAAAACATAAGAATGCTTTTGCACTTCTTGGTGAAACCTGGTGCCCTTGGTGTCTTGGTGGTTGGTTTTTGTTTAGCTCTTGATCCACGACGGCTTGCGCTTTTCCAGAAAGGCCGTCAGCCCTTCCCTGCCCTCCGGGCTTGAGCGAACGCGGGTGATGCGCTGCGTGGTTTCAGCGATTGTCGCCGCATTGATCGGCTGGCCGGACACGACGCGGATCAGCGACTTGCATTCAGCCTGCGCGAGTGGGCCGTTCTTCAACAGGGTGTCGAGGATTTCGCCGACCGCTTCGTCAAGTTGCTCTTCACCCGGCACGATCTCGTGCAACAGCCCGATACGATAAGCCTCGGCGGCGGAAAGACGCTCGGCGGTGAGCATGTAGCGCCGACCGTGGCGCTCGCCGATGGCCGCCAGTATGTAGGGACTGATCACCGCAGGGAGGATGCCGAGCTTGACTTCGGTCAACGCGAACAGCGCATCGTAAGTCGCCACCGCTATATCGCAGGCAGCAATCAGACCGACGCCGCCACCATAGGCCGGGCCCTGAACGCGGGCAATGGTCGGCTTGGACAATTCGTTGAGCGTGCGCATCAGCTCGGCGAGCTGGTTCGCATCGCGCAGGTTTTCCTCGGGCGAATAGTTGGCTGCGCGCTTCATCCACTTGAGATCAGCTCCGGCACAGAAACTCTTGCCGGTCGAGGAAAGCACAACGGCGCGCACCTGGGGATTGGCTTCCAGCTCGCGCAGACCAGCGGTAATCTCGGCAATCAGCACCTCGTCAAAAGCATTGTGCCGTTCGGCCTTGTTCAACGTAAGAATGCCGACGGCGCCGTCGACTTCGGTGATGATGGACTGATAATTCATTGCTTTAAACCTCCTTCGACATGCCCCGCAGGAAATGCCCTTGGGGTGCAGAGGTCGCAGAGAAAATCGAAAAACCCAGAAATCCGCTTAAAACCATCGGCACAATGTCGACTCGCTTTATTGCTTCTCTCTGTGAACTCTGTGTCTCTGCGCCCTCTGCGTTGAAAGCGCTTCGCTTTTTACATTCTAAAAATTCCGAACTTCGTTTCTTCCACCGGCGCATTCATCGCCGCCGACAGACCCAGACCAAGCACGCGCCGCGTATCCGCCGGATCGATCACACCGTCGTCCCAGAGTCGGGCGCTGGCGTAATAAGGATGGCCTTGCGCCTCGTATTGTTCGCGAATCGGCGCCTTGAATGCGGCCTCCTCTGCCGCGCTCCAGGTCTTGCCGACCGCCTCCAGAGCGTCGCGTTTGACGGTCGCCAGCACGCCGGCCGCCTGCTCGCCACCCATCACCGAAATCCGCGCATTCGGCCACATCCAGAGGAAGCGCGGACCGTAGGCGCGGCCGCACATGCCGTAGTTGCCGGCGCCGAAAGAACCGCCGATGACGACGGTGAACTTCGGCACCTTGGCACAAGCCACCGCGGTGACCATTTTTGCCCCATCGCGGGCGATGCCGCCGTTTTCATACTTGCGGCCCACCATGAAACCGGTGATGTTCTGCAGAAAAACCAGCGGGATGCCACGTTGCGCGCACAGTTCGACGAAGTGCGCGGCCTTCAGCGACGACTCCGAGAAAAGAATGCCGTTATTGGCGACAATGCCAACCGGGTAGCCCCAGATGCGCGCGAAGCCGCAAACGAGGGTCGTTCCGTAGCGCGCCTTGAATTCGTCAAACTCCGAGCCATCGACGATACGGGCGATGATCTCGCGCACATCGAAGGGCTTCTTGCTATCGGTCGGAATGACGCCATATAACTCCTCCGCCGGGTAGAGCGGCGCACGCGGCTCAACGAGGCTGACCGGCGGCACTTTCCGCCAGTTGAGGTTGCCGACAATACGCCGGGCAATCGCCAGTGCATGTGCGTCATTCTCGGCCAGGTGATCGGCGACGCCCGAGATGCGCGTATGCACATCGGCGCCGCCGAGCTCTTCGGCACTGACCACTTCGCCGGTCGCCGCCTTGACCAGCGGCGGACCGCCGAGGAAGATCGTCCCCTGATCCTTGACGATGATCGATTCGTCAGACATCGCCGGCATGTAGGCGCCGCCGGCAGTGCATGAGCCCATCACCGCGGCAATCTGCGGGATGCCCTGCGCCGAAAGATTGGCCTGATTGAAGAAGATGCGCCCGAAGTGTTCCTTGTCGGGAAAAACCTCGTCCTGCATCGGCAGAAAAGCGCCGCCCGAGTCGACGAGATAGATGCATGGCAGGCGGTTTTCGCCGGCGATTTCCTGTGCGCGCAGATGCTTTTTCACGGTCAGCGGATAGTAGGTGCCGCCTTTCACCGTTGCGTCATTGGCGACGACGATGCATTCGATGCCGTTCACCCGACCGATGCCGGTGATCAGCGAAGCCGCCGGCACGTCTCCGCCATACATGCCGTAAGCGGCAAGCTGCGACAGCTCAAGAAAAGGCGAGCCGGGGTCGATCAGCGCATTGACGCGCTCGCGCGGCAGCAGCTTGCCGCGGGCGATGTGTTTCTGGCGAGCGGCCTCAGGCCCGCCCAGCACGATCTTGTCGACGGTCTGCCGCAGATCGGCAACGACAAGCAGCATGGCCTCGACGTTCGCCTGGAAATCGGCGCTGCGCGGATCAAGCCGGGAGGCAAGCGCTGGCATCAGAAGCCTCCCGTTTCGAGCCAGCGCTCAAGTTGCGGCAAGCGGTCGGCGCCGAAGAAAGGTTCGCCGTCGGCAATGATGTAAGGGGAGCCGAAAACGCCCTTGGCCATCGCTGCCTCGCACTCGGCCTTCAGCCGATCCTTCAATGCCTGACCTCCGAGCGCTTCAGCCAGCGCGTTGCGATCGGCACCCTGCGCAGCGGCCAGGTCAAGGACGACATCAAGGCTGGAGATGTCGCGCCCTTCGACGAAAAAGGCGCGATAGGCGGCATGGGCAAAAGCGCGCGCCATGGCGTGCTGCTGATCAAGCAAGCCGTAGTAGGCGCGGGCGGCGTGTTGCGTTGCGATGGGAAAGTTCTCCGGGTGCTGATAGGGAACTCCCATATAGCGCGCCGAGCGTGCAAAGTCGTGCAGCGAGTATTCGCCCTTGAGCGGCGCCTTGGTGAGCGGCACGGCACCGGTTTCCTTGAACACCACGCCAAGGAGAATCGGCCGCCACCTGACCTTCCGCCCGTGCTTTTCGGCAATTGCATCAATTTTTTCCGAGGCCAGATAGCCGTAAGGCGATGAAAAATCAAAATAAAATTCCAGCGGGCTGTTCATTTTTTCTTCCTGTTCTGGCTCATTCTGCCGCAATCGCACGACCGATAACGAGCCGCTGAATGTCGTTCGCCCCTTCGTAGATCTGGCAAACACGCACATCACGATAAATTTGCTCGACCGGAAAATCGCTGACGTAGCCATAGCCACCGTGAATCTGGATGGCATCGGAGCAGACCTTCTCAGCCATTTCTGAGGCAAACATCTTGGCCATCGACGCTTCTTTCAGACAGCCCCTGCCGGCATCCCTCAGCAGCGCGGCACGCCAGACCAGCAGCCGCGCCGCGTCGATCTGCGTGGCCATGTCGGCGAGGCGAAAGCTCACCGCCTGATGTTCGATGATTGGCTTGCCAAAGGTCTCGCGTTCTTTCGCGTATTTCAGCGCCGCTTCGAAAGCGGCACGCGCCATGCCAACCGATTGCGCGGCGATACCGATACGCCCGGCTTCGAGGTTGGACAACGCGATTTTGTAGCCTTCGCCTTCCTTGCCAAGCAGGCAGGAAGCCGGAATACGGCAATTCTCGAAAAGAATCTGGGCGGTGTCGGAGGCGTGCTGCCCCATTTTTTCTTCAATCCGCGCAACGAGGTAGCCGGGCGTATCGGTCGGCACGAGGAAACAGGAAATCCCTTTCTTGCCCGCTGCCTTGTCGGTCACCGCAAAAACGATGGCGACCTGCGCATGCTTGCCGGTGGTGACGAACTGCTTGACGCCGTTGAGCACAAAATGATCGCCCGAACCGTCCTGCACCCGATCAGCCCGTGTGCTGATCGACGAAGCATCAGAGCCGGTATGCGGTTCGGTCAGGCAGAAACAACCGAGCTTTTCGCCGCGCGCCAGAGGCTTCAACCAGGTCTCCTTTTGCGCGTCGTTGCCGTACTTCAGCGTGATGCCGCAGGCCAGCGAATTCTGCACGCTGACAATCGTCGACGTCGCACCGTCACCCGCGGCGATTTCCTCCAGCACCAGCGCCAGCGACATGTAGTCCATGCCGGCGCCCCCCCACTGTTCGGGCACCACCATGCCGAGCGCACCCAGCTTGCCCAGTTCGCGCAGCGCCTCAGCCGGAAAGGTGTGATGGCGATCCCACTCGGCAGAAAACGGTGCCAGACGCTGCTGTGCAAAAGCACGCAGCGAGTCGCGAATCATTTCCTGCTCCTGGGTAAGGATCATTTGAACTCCTTTGTTAAACCTCTGACGCAGAGAGCGCAGAGACGCGGAGAACGCAGAGATAAAATCTGTTTTCGCCTTTCTCTGCGAACTCTGCGCTCTCTGCGTCGAAAGCGCTTCGTTCTTAAAGCATTTCTACAGCCAGCGCGACCGCTTCGCCACCGCCGATGCACAACGAAGCCACGCCGCGCTGCTTGCCGTGCTTCTTCAGCGCGCCCAGCAGGGTCACCAGTATGCGCGCACCGGACGCGCCAATCGGGTGCCCCAGCGCACACGCACCGCCATGAATATTAACCTTGTCGTGCGGCAGATTCAGGTCGTGCATCGCGGCCATCGTCACCACGGCAAAGGCTTCGTTGATTTCGTACAGGTCGACGCTCTCGGCGCGCCAGCCGGTTTTGGCGAACAGCTTCTGCATGGCAAAAACCGGGGCCGTGGTAAACAAATTCGGCTCCTGCGCATGCGTCGTATGCGCAACGATTTTCGCCACCGGCTTGAGACCCAATGCCGCAGCTTTCGAGGCCCGCATCAGGACAAGCGCCGCGGCACCGTCGGAAATCGACGACGCGTTGGCGGCGGTGACCGTGCCGTCCTTCTTGAACGCCGCCTTCAGACTGCCGATTTTGTCGACCCGCGCCTTTGGCGGCTGTTCGTCGTTGCGGATCACGACTTCGCCCTGGCGACCGGCGACCGTCACCGGCGCAATTTCCCAGACAAACGATCCATCGGCGATGGCTTGTTGCGCGCGCGTCGTCGACGCGATGGCGAACGTATCCTGCTGGGCGCGCGTGAAACCGTAGCTCTCGGCGCACTCTTCAGCGAAGGTGCCCATCAGACGCCCCTTCTGATAGGCATCTTCCAGCCCGTCGAAGAACATGTGATCGATCACCTGTCCGTGGCCAAGACGATAACCGCCACGCGCCTTGGGCAGAAGATAGGGCGCGTTGCTCATCGACTCCATCCCCCCGGCGACGCCGATCTCGCAGGAGCCGGCGAGGATGCTGTCGTGCGTCAACATGACGGCCTTGAGCCCCGATCCGCAGACCTTGCTCACCGTCGTACACCCCGCCGACAACGGCAAACCGCCCGCCAGTGCCGCCTGACGTGCGGGCGCCTGGCCGACACCGGCCTGCAACACGTTGCCAAAGAAGACCTCGTCCACCTGCTCGGGCTTGATCCCGGCGCGCTCGACCGCCGCCCTGATCGCCACCGCCCCGAGCTGCGGCGCGCTAACGCTGTTGAAGTCGCCCTGAAACCCGCCCATCGGCGTTCTGGCAGCGGCTACGATGACAATCGGATCATCCATGAATCGCTCCTGCTCCCGTGAAATTGACTGTGTTCAGCTGCCAAGCGCCGCCAGCGCCGCCTCATAGCGCGGTGCAAAGTCTTCCGGACGATGAACGGTGAATCCCAGATCGCGCATCAGTCCATCCTTCAAGCCATAGATCCAGCCATGCACGGTCAAGGACTGGCCGCGCTCCCAGGCGTCCTGAACAACGAAGGTCTGGCAAACGTTGGCCACCTGCTCAAGGACGTTCAGTTCGCACAAACGATCATGTCGCGCCTCCGGCGGCAAGGCGTCGACGGCGGCGACGTGCTTGTCGTGCACATCGCGCACGTGACGCAGCCAGATGTCGACCAGGCCAAAACGCTGGCGCTCAAGAGCCGCCTTGACACCGCCGCAGCCGTAGTGCCCGACCACCATGATGTGCTTGACCTTCAGCGACTCGACGGCAAACTGGATGACCGACAGGCAATTGAGGTCGCTGTGCACCACAACGTTGGCGACGTTGCGATGAACGAACACCTCGCCGGGCAGCAGGCCGACGATCTGGTTGGCCGGCACGCGCGAATCCGAGCAGCCGATCCACAGATACTCGGGCGACTGCAGATGCGACAGCTTGGTGAAGAATTCAGGCTCGATCTCCTGCATCCGGGTCGCCCAGGCTCGGTTGAAATCAAACAGGTGAAACAGGTTTTCGTTGGCGATTTCCTCTTCCGACCAGTTCTCGAGATCGAGGGCAAGGAACATCGTGCCTTCAATCGGCGTCTGGTAATAGGCCGGCGCTTCCTGAAACCCGAGCTCACGGTAGAGCTTGACGGCAATGCGCATGGCCGGCAGGGTATCGAGCAGGATTTTGCGGTAGCCAAGTTCCTTGGCTGCCTTGATGCCAGCCAGCGCCAGTTCGCGACCAATGCCGAAGCCACGCTGGTCCGGCTCGACGTAGAGCCGCTTCATTTCGCAAACGCCCTCGGAAAAGGGGCGAATGCCAACGCAACCCGCCGGCTGCCCGTTGTTCTCGATGTAGAACAGACGGCCACTCGGCGCAGCATAGGCACCAGGCAGCGAAGCCATTTCCTCGTCAAATTTCTGGAAACACAGGTCGACGCCAAGCCAGCCCGCGTAGTTGCGGAAAAACTGGCGAACGTGAGCCAGCGCTTCAGTATCGGCAGGGGTCAGGGTATGCAGGGTAATTGTCATAGGGGTATCAGTAAACCGCTTTCAACGCAGAGAGCGCAGAGACGCGAAGATCGCAGAGAAAGACGAGAAGAACAGGTTTTATCTCTGCGTCCTCTGCGTCCCCGCGCTCTCTGCGTTGAAAGCGGTTAAATAGTTTCGTTAAACAGCTCACGGCCGATCAGCATACGACGGATCTCCGAAGTGCCGGCACCGATCTCGTAAAGTTTGGCATCGCGCCACAGGCGACCGACCGGGTAGTCGTTGGTATAGCCGACACCACCCAACGTTTGAATCGCCTCGCCAGCCATCCACGTCGCCTTTTCAGCTGCGTAGAGAATCGCGCCGGCAGCGTCCTTGCGCGTTGCCTCACCCCGGTCGCAGGCCTGCCCGACGGCATAGACATAGGCTTTGCAAACGTTAAAGGTCGTGTACATGTCGGCGATCTTGCCCTGCATCAGCTGAAACTCGCCGATCGCCTGGCCGAACTGCTTGCGCTCGTGAACAAACGGCACGACCGCATCCATCGCTGCCGCCATGATGCCGAGCGGACCGCCGGCGAGCACCGCGCGTTCGTAGTCGAGGCCGGACATCAGCACACGCACGCCACCGTTCAAGGTACCAAGAACGTTCTCTGCCGGCACTTCACAATCGTCGAAGAAAAGCGGATAGGTGTTGGAGCCGCGCATGCCGAGCTTGTCGAGTTTGGTGCCGCAGGAGAAGCCTTTCATCGCCTTCTCGACGATGAAGGCGGTAATGCCTTTCGACCCGGCGTCAACGTCGGTCTTCGCGTAAACAACCAGTGTATCGGCGTCGCCGCCATTGGTAATCCACATCTTCGAACCGTTCAGCACATAACGATCGCCCTTTTTGTCGGCGCGCAGCTTCATGCTGACCACGTCGGAACCGGCATTCGGCTCGGACATGGCGAGCGCACCAACGTGCTCGCCGGAAATCAATTTGGGCAGGTATTTGCGCTTCTGCGCGCCGTTACCGTTGCGGCGAATCTGATTGACGCACAGATTGGAGTGCGCGCCGTAGGACAGGCCAACGCTGGCCGAGGCGCGCGAGATCTCTTCCATGGCGATGATGTGCGCAAGGTAGCCAAGACCGGTGCCGCCATATTCCTCGTCGGCGGTCATGCCGAGCAGGCCCATATTGCCGAACTTCTTCCACAGGTCGGCGGGAAAGAGGTTGTCGCGATCGATCGCTTCGGCGCGCGGCGCGATTTCAGCCGCGGCAAAAGTGCGAATCGCGTCGCGCAGCATGTCGATGGTTTCACCGTGGGCAAAACCGAGACTCGGGTATTCCATGGCGTTCACTCCTTGGCTTCTATTTTCTCTTGCTTGCCCGGCACGGCCATGATGGTCTGCTGCATCACCGCACACAAGGTTCTCTTGCCGTCTTTGACGGCAAATAAATCTCCGTATAACCGGGCTCAACGACCGGCATGCTCGCGCCAATCAGTTTCAGGGCGGACTGCCGAGCAAAGCCGGCGAGCACCCGCTCGACGA